>NZ_CP141050.1:935000-1131471 GCF_034627025.1 Microvirga lotononidis
CTCCGGTCAGAAATGACACGGGGCCTTTCGCTTGTTCGGATAGGCGTCCACATTTACAGTCTCATATACTCGTCTTAATCACCGTCATCGCTCGATCTTTAGCGTTAGACGACTGTGCATGCTGTATTTCATCAGGAAAATTTCTGAGCACAAACATTTTGACAAGAAGTCTGGAGTGGCTGGCTACCGCGCGAGGTTCTCCTTAGAATTTATTCATCCAGTTTTCGTAGAGCATCTCCCATTGCGGAATCCAGCGACCTTTTTAGACGCCTTTGACGTGTGCCATGCGAGATCAAACCGGAACATTCAGCCTGCCAAAGTGGAGACTCACTCGCTGGCTCGCTGATCCTGGTCAAGACATCCCACTTAATCTTCGCCAGGCCCTGATCGCAAGTCTGTTCGGCACTCTGCCGATCTTTATTGGGGGTGTGGCAAATACTGTGCTGGTAGCGGCAGTCGCCGCCCTTCGGCTGCCCCATCCCATGTTCGTCTCGTGGTTTGCGTTCGAATTCGTTCTCTGTGTGTTACGAACTCACATTATTATTGCCGCCTTTCGCGCCGCCGCAAACGGCCGAGAGACACCGACCGATTTGTATATTGTTCTCGCAGTCCTTTGGGGCATCGGCGTCGGCTATGGCACCTTCATCAGCCTGTTGAGCGGCGACTGGGTCGTGGCTGCGCTCGCCTGTCTCTCGTCCGCGGCCATGATGGGCGGCATCTGCTTTCGCAACTACGCAGCGCCCCGGTTGGCAACCGCGATGATCGTGCTGAGCTTTGGCCCCGCATGCCTTGGCGCCGTGCTGTCAGGTGAACCCATCATGCTTCTAACGGCACTCCAGATCCCGTTCTATCTCTTTGCCATGAGCAAGGCTGTCTACCGGCTCAATGCGATGCTCGTCACCACCATGCGAGCCGAGCGCGACAATGACTATCGCGCCCGCCATGACATGCTCACCGGGCTGTCCAACCGATCCGGCCTTACGGCGGCCCTCGAACAAAAGTGGGAAATGGTGCAACAGGGGCGCCAGCGGATTGCACTCCTGTACCTTGATCTGGATGGCTTCAAAGCTATCAACGACCACCATGGCCATACGGCTGGCGACAGGCTGCTGAAACTTGTTGGTGAACGCCTCGGCAATCTGCTGCGGTCCGGAGATCTGGCCGCCCGAATTGGGGGCGACGAGTTCGTCGTTCTTGCCCACAGTGTCGGCTCTACCGAGGCAATGCAGCTTGGCGATCGCCTTATTGAGGCGGTCAGCGCCCCCTACCTTGTGGATGGTCATGAGGTTGTTATCGGTACAAGCATCGGTGTTGCGTCCGCTCAGACTGGAGTTGCATCGCCAGACCAACTCTTGAAGCACGCGGATCTGGCACTCTACGAGGCCAAGTCCCAGGGGCGTGGCAACTGCTGTTTCTTCGAACCAGGGATGGAAGCCCGGTTGCGGGTGCGCCAAGTCCTTGAGGCTGACTTGCGCAGCGCGTTCGTGAACGGCGAGTTTGAGCTCTTTTATCAGCCCCAGATCAATATCGCGGCCAACGAAGTCTCCGGGTTCGAAGCCCTTCTTCGCTGGCGTCACCCCGAACGGGGTATGATCCCTCCGTCCGAGTTCATTCCTGTGGCGGAAGACATCGGCTTGATCTCGCCGCTGGGAGAGTGGGTCCTCATGCAGGCCTGCAACGAAGCGGCGCAATGGCCGCGGAACCTTAAAGTGGCGGTGAACCTCTCGCCGCTTCAGTTTCGGAGCGGCACACTCACACAGTCTGTGGGCAACGCCTTGGCAACATCAGGACTTGCTCCCGACCGCTTGGAATTGGAGATCACCGAGTCATGTCTTCTCCAGGAGAACGAAGAGACGCTGTCTATTCTTCACCAGCTTCGCAGGCTCGGGATCCGCATCGCACTGGACGATTTTGGGACTGGTTACTCGTCGATCAGTTACTTGCGTGACTTCCCGATCAACAAGATTAAGATTGATGGGTCGTTCGTGCGCGATATCTGCTCGCGATCAGACGCTTTCGTGATCGTCCAATCGATTACCAGCCTTGGAGCTGGCCTCATGATGTCCACAGTTGCTGAAGGTATCGAGACGGAGGAACAGCTGCTCAAGATCCGTGAGGCCGGGTGTACTGAAGGCCAGGGGTATTACTTCGGGCGACCGCAACCGGCTCGTGAGCTGGTCGATTTCTTAAACAGGGCTGAATTGAGTTCTGTTGATCTTGGGCTGAGCCTGATCCCACGCGATCTGAATCCCTCTCTGCTCAAGCCTCCAAGCCCCTGATCATTCAAAGCTTCGAATTCTATGATGAAAGCTGACCTCTTCTCCAAGGCTCAGGAGCAGCGTCCCAAGCCACTCGCCGCCGAAATCCGCCCGCAAACGCTCGATGAACTGATTGGGCAGCAGCATATCCTTGGACCGAACGGGCCGTTGCGGCGGCGCGTCCGAGCGGGCCGTCTCGGCACGGTTATCCTCTTTGGTCCCCCAGGAGTAGGCAGGACCACGATTGCCCGGGCAATTGGTCAGGAGATGAAGAAGGAGTTCCGCTCTCTGCACCCGGCCAGCAGCAATGTTTCCGACATCAAGGCCGTGGCACAGGAAGCTCAGGCGAAGGATATCCTGGTGTTCATCGACGAGATCCATCGCTTCAGCAGCGCGCAGCAGGATTATCTCCTTGATCTGACCGAAACCGGCACCTTCGACCTGATTGCTGCCACAACCGGCAACCCCTATCACGTGCTCACGCCCGCCCTCGTGTCGCGGGCATCGATCTTCCAGCTGGAACCGCACTCGTTGGATGACCTACGACAGGTGGTGGAGCGGGCCGTGGCCTTTCTTGCCAGCTCCAAGGAGCTGAACGTCTGCTTTGATGAGGATGCCATGAAGCAACTCACCGGCCGGGCAGGAGGCGACGCCCGCCGCGTGTTGAACGCCCTTGAGACGCTGGTGCTTGGATCCGAACCCGGTTCCGCCATCTCGATCACCGGCAGCATGGTCGATGAGGTCTACCAAGCCTCTCCCCTGCCCTTCGATCGTAAAGGCGACTTCCACTACGACACGATCTCCGCCTTCATCAAATCGATGCGCGGATCGGATCCGGACGCCACCCTCTACTGGCTCGCTCGCCTGATCCACTCCGGCGAGGATCCCCGCTTCATTGCCCGCCGTATTCTCATCCATGCCTCGGAGGATGTGGGTCTGGCCGACAACACGGCCTTGCAGACCGCTGCCGCTGCCCTCACGGCGGTGCAGCACGTCGGCTATCCGGAGGCCCAGATTGTTCTGGCCCATGCAGCCCTGCACATCGCCCGTGCGCCGAAGTCCAATTCGGCCTGCCGCGGCATCGGTGCGGCAATGGCTTACGTCAAATCCCAGCCGATGATCCCCGTTCCTCCGCACTTGCGGGACGGGCACTATGCCGGGGCGGCCAAACTAGGCCACGTGGGCTACCGGTTCCCGCATGATGATCCGCGTGGCTGGGTTGAGCAGACGTACTCTCCCGGGATCCAACCCAGTCAGTTCTATCAGAGCGATGGCCGGGGCGGTCAGACGTTCGAGGCGCGAGCTGATGCCTGGTGGGAGCGCGTCACTGGTCAGCCGCAGCCACAGCAATGGCAGGACGAGTCGGGCACCAGTTGAGGAGAAACCTGGGATAGGGCCACTCCCGCCCTGCATGGTAGGAGAGACGCAATCCAGTGACGAAACACGATGAGCGCTGAACCTTTCGAAACCATTCCAGCTTGGCGGATCGCACGATTGAGGACGGCCTTGCGCAATGTGGAACAGCGTGGCGCGAACCCGGATGATGACGGTCACGATCTCTCCCATCGCGCCCTGCAGCGTCGCTTCACTTTGGCTCGAGAGCGCGCGAAGCATGGGTCAGAACAGGCCTCGAGGCTAAAGACCACGCGGAAAGGCCGCAGCTTTCCGCACCTGAAACTGGTCATCATCTGGCGCGCTATCCTGAGCTGTCGCTCCACGGCTTGGAGGCAGGGTGATACGACGCCGTTTGGCAGCATTCGTAAGGCGCATGAGCAGGCAGTTGCTGCCTGCCGCGCCGCTGGCCTTGCGCCACCCCGCTATCGCACCGTCTATGTCCTGTGGCACCGCGGTGTACCACCGGCGGACGTTGTGGCTACGTTGCGAGGGGGATATACAGATCCGATGGAGTAGCAAACTTACCAGACAGCGGGATGAAGTCGCCCCTTCCAGCGTTCATGGCGCGGGAATTGAGCCGCGGCGGCCTGCCGCTTCGTCAGCCTGCGCGGGACAGCATTCGACGGCGCCGCTGATGGTATAGTCAGCTCTGCCTCTGGCATTGTTTCACATGCTATCTTCGGTTCATCGACAGTAGGGACCTTCTTCCGTGGCTTCCGTGAACCGGCCCTCACGCCCTCGCCTTGTGCGGCCTGAACGTCATGGACAGGTGGTGGATCCTCGGCATCATCAAGAGCGCCGTCCGTCTGCGGCACGGCTCCGCAACTCACTTGATCTCCTACATGTGTGGTTTTCGCATCCTCAAAGGCTGTCGCAGTCAGATCAGATTCCATCTGTTCCCGACGGATCTCAACGGAAGAGCGCTTTCGGCGGACAGGCTCAACAGGCTCCGGGCTGTTCCAAACAGACTCGACGATGCTCTGCAGAATGCGCGGAGCCGGAGCTGGTTCGACCGCCGCTTGAGGCTCTTCCTTCTGGACGATTTTGGCTGGCTCAATCGATGTCAGCTCAAACAGGCGCTTGGGCGGGAGGTGATGATGTTGACCCTGAACGCGGGATTTCTTGATCTCAACAGAAAAAGTCTTGATGTTCCGCTTCATCTCATATGCTGATCATAAGATTGAATGATGACGACCTAAGATCTTACCGGCACGACGTCAACCTCAGGAACACACGTGGCTTTCATCTGAAATAGCCGTAAATCGGCCGATTTCAGAATATCTTCTGCACGATTGCGTCTTCCAGACAGCATAAGATCCTTCCCTTGTGAGAGAAGTCTACAGGTTTATGCGGCTCGTCGGGCGAACAGCCTCTGCAGCAGGCGGGGCTTATCGCAGGAGGTAACAATCACAGCGCCCTCACCCGTCAGCCTTCTCGCCGCCTCAAGGTAGGCTTGAGCCGGGGCACTGCCGGGGCTGCCCAGGGTCACCGGCGCTCCGACATTCGAGCTCAGCAGCACTTCCCCACTCTCTGGCACGATGCCCAGCAGCGGAATGGAGAGGATCTCCAGTACGTCCTCCACCTTCATGATCTCGCCGCGCCGGGCACGAACGGGATCATATCGAGTGAGAAGCAGATGTTTGTCGATGCGCTGGCCGCTCTCGGCTTTGGCTGTCTTGGCGTCGAGCATACCGATGATCCGATCAGCATCGCGGATCGAGGACACTTCCGGGTTCACCACGACGACGGCGACATCGGCGTGCCGCATGGCCAGGGTAGCTCCCTTCTCAATACCGGCCGGGCTGTCGCAGATCACCCAATCGAACTGGGTGCGTAGATTACCGATGATCTGTGCGACGCCCTCGTCGGTCAGGCTGTCCTTATCGCGGCTTTGCGAGGCCGGCAGAAGTGCCAGCGTATCCAGGCGCTTGTCTCGGATGAGCGCCTGCGCGAGCTTGGCCTCTCCTTTGATGACGCTGATCAGGTCAAAGACCACGCGTCGCTCGGCCCCCATGACCAGGTCGAGATTGCGCAGCCCGACATCAAAGTCGACGAGCACGACCTTCTGCCCGCTCTGAGCCAGGGCCGCACCCAAGGCGGCCGTGGAGGTGGTCTTGCCGACGCCTCCTTTGCCGGAGGTCACGACGAGCACCCTGCCCTGTCTGGTCTTTGTCTTCGCCTTGGTATGCTTTGGCCTTAGCTTCTTCATCGCTGGCATTTCTCCAGAGAGACCGTGAAGAGGCACGGTACCTACGCAGGCACATGCGAGATCGAGAGGCAGCAACGGCAACGAGGCGTACCGCACTGGGGCAGTGCCGGATGTCCCCGTGAGCAGACCTATTCGGCGCCGGAAATGGTTACCAGACCGTTAACAGGCTCGAGTAAGATCGGGCAACTTCGGGACAGGTTCTTAGCAATCCATTAACCATCGTGTCGCGACCATGGGCTCGTTGATCCGCTGGGATTTGGATCAGCCCTCTCCTCCGAAGCAGACGGGGCGCGGATGAACCGCCTCGGCCTGTTTTGGGGATAGGAGCGGTCCGGTGCAGTAACTGTCTCGTAACCACGATCTCAATCGAAATTGATCCAAACGGCAGGCACAGCATTGGTCCTGTGTCTGAGCGCGAGAGGGCTGCCCATGACTATTCTCGATCCGATCACTGGAAATCTCGTCACAATCAATACGTCAAGCAGACCGCGCCGCTGACATTCCTGTGTCTCTGGAGGGTGGTGATGAAACGATCCTCAGCACGCCGGGCCAGGCGCTGGATTATTCACGACTTGACCCGCAGCCTCGATCAGCGATCCGACACCGCAGTCAGCGCAACCCTGTTGAGCGACGGCAATAGCAGAGATGGCGATGACAGAACCCAAGCTTAGCGACAGTGATGCAATGCTCATGAAGAACACAAGCCTGCATGAGCAAGAAGACGTCTCGTGCGGAGGGAATTCAGCAATCGTGCTGGTATGGAAGATGACTGCTGTGGCCGTTGACGTCCCTATCCTTAGTTAAAGCGACATCGTCGTTGACTCAACTCAGTTTGGCCCTGTCACAATCTCAGATCGCCTTGCTCTCTGACGACCGTGCGCGGCTTGAGATGAGCAACTTGCCCGTCCCACGACCACGATAACACCTCCTTAGCCCTTACGGCGTAATCAGAGCCGGTGCTGAGAAAGGTGAGAGATGGCACTGCGGTGGAAGCCAACCATTCCTGACGACAACAGCCCTGATGATGTGGTGGGCAGTCTGCACCTTCACGTCTTTGCGCGGGTGTATCGTGTTTCGAACGGAAGCGACCAGGGTCGCTTCCGTTGGTACCTCAACGATATTCCGATCTCAGCCGGGGTGCTGTTGCAGGGCATCGAGGATACGCAGAGGAAGGCTCAACAGGCCGCCAACCTTCATTTCCAGGAATGGCTCAAGCGGGCTGGGCTTAGGGAAGCTCCTGTTCGAGGCAAGAGGCAGCTCGCCCTCCCCTTGCACCTGAGCTCTCAGTTCGAGAGTGGCAAGCCGACGCGGAAGATCAAGCTAGCCGCCAACCCCGCACGCTAACCTCAACCGATAGTTTCGGAGAAGGAGGCCTTTGCATCGTAAGGATCAACTATTCAGTTTTAAGCGTCCAAAGGGCGGCAATGTTGTCGGTACTCTAACGAAGAACAAAGCTGCTCCAGCCGGAGCGACGCCACCCCGTGAGGCCTGGCTCATAGTCGGAACTTTCCGGCCAGCGCTTTCCAGTACAATCTCGCAGCCGAGAAGGAGTGCGTGGGCAGTTATGCCTCAGACTCAGGTGGTTGCACCCTCTTTCCCACGGTTCAGGAAGGAGCGATACGCTGGATTGTCGCTCTCGTCCCAGTACGGGTATCCAAGCTCATCCAGACTGTGCTTGAGCTGCGCTCGCTCCGCGGTGGGAACCTGGATGCCGGCCAGCACCCGTCCGTAATCGGCGCCATGGTTGCGGTAGTGGAACAGCGAGATGTTCCAACTGCCGGACAGCCCATTGAGGAACTTCAGCAGCGCTCCGGGCCGCTCCGGGAACTGGAAGCGGAAGATCAGCTCATCCTGAAGGCCGGGTGTGTGCCCGCCGACCATGTAGCGCACGTGCAGCTTGGCCATCTCGTTGTCGCTCATGTCGAGCACGGGATAGCCCTGCTCCCGCAGCATCGCGATGATCTGGCGCTTCTCGGGATCGCCGTCCGAGAGCTGCACACCGACGAAGATCTGGGCTTCCTGAGGATCCGAGTAGCGGTAGTTGAACTCGGTAATCGAGCGCTTGCCGAGCAGCTGAATGAAGCGGCGGTAGCTGCCGGGTTGTTCGGGAATGGTGACTGCCAAGAGAGCCTCGCGGTGCTCGCCGAGCTCAGCCCGCTCGGCGATGTGCCTGAGCCGGTCGAAGTTCATGTTGGCGCCGCTGTTGACGGCGACCAGGCCCTGTTGCCGTGCTCCTTCCCGTTCCACGTACTTCTTCAGCCCGGCCAGGCTGACGGCGCCGGACGGCTCGGCAATGGCGCGTGTGTCCTCGAAAATGTCTTTGACCGCCGCACAGATCTCATCGGTGCTGACGGTGATTACCTCGTCGAGCAGTTCGCGGCACAGGCGGAACGTCTCCTCACCGGCCTGACGCACCGCCACGCCATCGGCAAACAGTCCAACCTGGTTCAGGATCACCCTGTCGCCTGCGGCCAGAGCGGCCGCCATGCTGGCGGCGTCCTCTGGCTCGACGCCGATCACCTTGACCTCGGGCCGCAGGAACTTGGTGTAGACCGCCACGCCCGCAGCCAGGCCTCCTCCCCCGATGGGCACGAAGATGGCCTCGAGCGGATCGGGATGCTGGCGCAGGATCTCCATGCCCACCGTGCCCTGTCCCGCGATCACGTCGGGATCGTCATAGGGATGGATGAAGGTAAGGCCCTTCTCCGCCTCAAGCTGCTGGGCATGGGAGTAGGCTTCGTCAAAGCTCTCGCCGTGCAGGATCACGCGACCGCCCTGCCCTTTCACCGCTTGGATCTTGATGGCAGGCGTGGTGCGGGGCATCACGATGGTGGCTTTGGCGCCGAGCTTCTTGGCCGCAACAGCCACGCCCTGGGCATGATTGCCGGCTGAGGCGCAGATCACTCCCCGCTCAAGCGCTTCGCGTGGGAGGCCTGCCATCCTGGCATAGGCGCCGCGCAGCTTGAACGAGAACACCGGCTGAAGATCCTCGCGCTTGAGCCGGACCGGCGTGCCGAGCCGCAGTGACAGGCGTGGCATTGGATCAAGCGGGCTTTCGATCGCGACGTCATAAACTGGAGCGGAGAGGATCCTGCGGATATAGTCCTGCACGTCAGAGCCGCCTTCCTGGTTCAGCGAGGCAACTCGCAGGTTGCCTCGGGATCCTGATACACTCACAACCAGGACATGGCATCAGGTTGAAACAGCCACTGTGCCTGTGCCGACCGAGGTGCCGTTCATCGGGAGAACTCATAACGATATACCAATAAAAGTTGAGTTGCATTGCAGTCCAAGAGCCACTAGCAGCTTTGGGCGAAATGGTCGCGAACCTGTCATTCAATGACGTTAGTGATCTCAGGCTGGGGACGGTCTGCCGCAGACTGCGACTTTTGTCGTTCGGAACCGAAAACAAACGCTAACGCTTAACGGCAGTGGTTCGATACGCCGGGGGCACATGGCAGAGGATGAAGTAGAGGCGGTTGCGGCCGAGCTTGCAAGAGCAGGCGGCCTGTCCTGGCATGCGGGGAACGAGCAGGGGCCTCTGAAACTCGTCATGAGCCGGTATCGCGACCGAGCCCGTCTCGCCATTGCTGCGCTCGAACGCGTTCGGGCGGCCAAGCAAAACATCGCTCCTGCACCAGATGCCGGTGAGCCGCTCGATACAGGCGCAATCGTCATCTCTGAAGACTCTTTGTCCGATCGTCTCGCCGCTGGCAGTCTCGTCCTGTACCGACCTCCAGGCGACCGGAGAACCTACCCGTGCCGGGTTGAGAGCGTGGAAGGAGGCCGCGCTTACCTCGTTCCCGCACTCCCGACCTGTACCGGCTGGGTGGAACTCGACACTGTCTCATACCCAGCAATCCAGTAAGGCGGGCCAACACGTGGCAACCACCATCAAAGGCAAGCCAATGTCGATTGAAGAGCTCGGCGCCGGCATCCCGTCAGCGTGTTCCTGGCACCAGGCCTCGCCGGCTCAGTCAGTTCCAGCCCGCTACTACTTCAACCTGACGGACGGCCATGACCGGATTCCTGATGAAGAAGGCATCGTGGCGTCCAGCATCCAGGCGGCGGTGGTCTCGGCCCTGGAAGCCGTCGAGGAGCTTCGTGCCCAGACGCCGACAAGTTCCGATGAGTGGCGGGGCTGGCGCCTCGAGATTGTTGACAGCTCCGGCCGAGCCGTCCAGGTGATCCCGCTGGACGCACTCTCGGCTCATTGATCAAATCTGAGACGAACTGCCGTAGTGGCTATGCTCAGATATCGAACATCAATGAGCCTCTGGCCTTTGGGCTCTCACTGCCCATAAGTTCTCCTGAACTCTGCCGTGAGTGTTCGCTCGAGCTCCCATGTCAGGGGTGCAGGGTTGGCGCGGTTCCAGGCGCGCTGATGGCGCTGAATGAAGCGCTTCCTGCTGCGCTTGACCTCGCTTGGAAGGTGAGCCGCCAGAGGCACGAAGCTGCGACGCAGTTGAAGCTCCGTCCTCTTCCTGGACGGGAGAGCAGCCTCCGCCGCTTGCGCCGCCGCGATGTCGCCCGGCGTTGGATCCGGATAGCGAGACAGTGCATCCTCCTCAATCTGGAGGAAGGCTTGGTGCTGTGCTGCATAGTAGTCTTTCAAGCCTGGGGCATGTTCGAGCAGGTAGGTCTCGCACGCCTCGTCCCAGTCTTCCTGCCTGTGACTCGTCAGCGGAGCCTGATTGCCCGGATTGTTCGTCATGGAGAAATGGCCTTTCCGACTTGGATCTAATCAGGAGGAGACAAACTGCGGCGGGATGGGACAGCGCTCCATCGCCAAAGCGCGTGAGAGGTCCACTCGCATCGCCGCGGCTCAGTGCCGACGAGCCTGCACAAAGTAGGCTGGAACGGTGGTCTCCCCGAGAGCTTTGCACGCCTCCAAACGATGCAGTCCCTCGACGAGGACAAACCGCTGCCCGTAAGGCCGCACGAGAATGGGGGTCTCCTGCCCCTTTTCCATCATGCTCTCGGCCAAAGCCTCAACCTTCTGCAGGTCCAGGGTTTGGCGGCGCTTCACAGGCACATAGACATCGTGGATCGAAAGGGTCTGCTTCTTCAATACCATCCCGACTGCTCCTGTATTGGGTTCATGCCTGATGGAAGCTTAGGCGCGGTGAGCCAGCTTGCCTAGCGACACACATCTCCAGGATCGTTCATGTTCATCTCACAGCCATGGGAAGGCAACGGTAATGAAGACTGCTGATCAGCACAGGTTTAGACAGATTCCATGCATCAGCTGTAACAAATACCGAATGTCCACCCCAATCCTAATAAAACGGCCGGTACAAGGGTGTTGGGGAAAGACGTGCCCCGGGGCACCGCCCATGCTCATCGTCGAAGATGTCGGAGCGTCTACGAAACTTGCTCAAGGCTGTTTTGGGAAACTGAGGCTGTCGAAAGGTTATCGCCGCTTCTTAAGCGCTTTTCTTTCCTCTCGTTCCGAAATGCGTCGGGAGAGTGCGGAAGGGTCATATCCAAAGCGCTTCTGAAACCCCTCCAACGTCTGCTCTCTGGCGAGGATTTGCCGCAGCTCTTCGAGAGCAGGGTGCAGGGAATGGTTGGCGTCGGGCTTCGTCTTGCTCATGCGCGATGCCTTTTGCTGGAAGCGCAAGATCTCTTGCGAAGATAAGGCGGACCGGCTCGTCACGACGCCAAGCAACTTCCCTCTAAAATCCTAACAAATTCTTTATCTTCTTTGTTGTCGCTCACTATCACCATGAAGTGGAGGACGGGTCTTTATGAGCATGAGACTGTCCACGAGAGCCGAGCGCAATCCCTATTTAATGTAAGTTGCAACCGATGCCGTACTAGGATCCTCACACAGGAGGATCTCACGCGTGCAAGGCTGCATGAGGTGCTGGTTCAGTTGTGCCTCATTTTTTGACAGCCAATCAGTTTTGCACCTTCTCCGCGCGGTTGGACGTAGAACCGGCTACGGTCGCCGGGATGTTATCTACCGCACTGGCGTCTGCGCAGACTTCACGAGCTGGCGCAAGGCCGCTGTATCTGGTTCACTGACGACAATCAGCTCTTTGCCGCGGGGCTTCTCAGCTGGCTTTCGGGCAACCGATGGCGAAATACCGACGGCGGCAACCTGCGGATTGCGAGGCTGCTTCTCTAGCGGCTTTGCTGAGACTGCATTGTCCTTGTGGATCGCGCTGGTTTTCTCGCCGATGGCATCTGTCCGGGATACGTCACGGGTGGCGTCATTGGGTTGGAGGTTTACACCTTTGGCATCAGGCCTGACGGGGGGATACTCCCCCCGAGCCTGCTCGTGAGACTGAGACAGCTGGTTGATCTCGCGCCGAGCTGCGGCAAGATCTGCGCGGAGCTGGGTCATCTCGGAGAGTGACACGCGAGTCTTCGTCTGCTCGGCAACAAGCTCGGTTTGCGTGGCCCGCAGGCTTGTGACCTGATCACGAAACTGGTGTTCGACCGTAGCCGACGTGTGCCTCACGATGGCAAACGAGGTCCATCCTGCGGCGGCTGACAAGCTGAGCGCCAGGATTAGACCGCGGTGTGCGTTCAACAGACGTGGCGCAGACTCTTGGAACATGGGCGCCTCCCGCATACGGAAGATGACTGAAATTCAGCGCCGCTCATTCGGGCCCACGGTTGCGGCGACAAAGAGGCTGAAATGGATTACCTCGGCCGCCAGCCACCAGCATGCAGGTGTTTTTGTTGTCTTGGTGAAGACGGTCTTAAAATGGAGAGCTGATGAATAGCCAGTTCTGGGCGATCCCTGATTGCCCAGCATGGTAGCGCAGAGCACCATCCTACTCTGGCGCTTTGGCTGAGAGCTCGACCCTCTCAGCCGGAGTGCCTTCATCCAATCTGTTTATGCAGGCTCAAGCTGCTCGAGCGATCTCAGGGGAGTTCACCAGACGCGAGGTTTCATCACTGCCCAGGCTTGTCAGTGCCTCAAGAACCCGCATCGGAGCTATCGCTGGAATCACCAGCGCATCGATGGAGGGGCATTCAGCCTCCGCGATCGCCTCGGACAGGAGGATCACCGGCCGGTCTGGGCGGTGCCGATGAAACTCATCGGCCAGGAGCCATCCATCGACAAGCCCGGGAAGGCTTATTTTCGTTACAAGCCAGTCGATTTGAGCGCGCTGCTGACAAAGTGATAGGAGGCCCACGTTTCCAGTCGGAGCAGCGAGGACCTGGCAGCCGCCAGTCCGGAGAATCCCCTCCAGCAACTCGCGTGTGATCGGGTCATTGTCGACGACAAGAACGGTAGCTGAGGCTAGCATCGTTGGAGCATCGCGTATTGTTTGGGAGACCTGCCGATATTCTGCCGGCTTGGTTGATGCTTCCTTAAATTATCATGGCGAACGGGTGGGTGCGCCAAGCTGCCACGCCTGATCCTCGACGGTCCGACCGATCCCAGGCAGGACACCGATCAATGGCATTGTACAAACTAACCCTTTGATCGTTCGACGGTCGATCTACGCTGGTGTCGACTGAGACATCCAAACGAGCAGCAAGTGCACGCTGAGGCAGACCTGAGATATGGTCCCATCGACGCCTAGCCTTCCGGCTGCTCCCGGCGTGTGAGCCGTTCAACAAGTTCTGCCAGCCGGGCTGGGAGATCGGTCTCAACCGGTCCATAGGTCAGCCGCAGCCGCTCCCCAAGCTGCTGAAGGTCATTAGAGGCCAGCGATTGATCGAACGTGGAGTGAGGTGGGATTGAAAACGTGACTTCCGGAGCATCGATCGGGAGCAGGGCTTGCATTGAGACACTCTCGTTGGTGGCAGGACTGTGCCGCTGAATGCCCCTATGTGCTTGCCCTCGTTCAGGGTCCCTTGCTGGCAGAGCAGCGGCATAATGTGGCAAATGTACGGACAGAAGGCCCTGAGTGTCTTGGCCCCAACCCCTCGCCTGTTCTACGTGAGAGGTAGAATTCCCTATTCGACAGGTTTCAAGCAGGGTCTCTTGGGTCAACGCCGGCAAACACCGAGGATGGCGACTGGGAGGCTGCCCCCCGATCAAGGATGTGCGCTGGGACGCCACCAACGTGAAGGGCAAAGGCTTGATCGTGTTCGCGGCGTGCTCGCATGCGGGAACTCAATGTGACTGTGTTGCATGGAACTGCTGGTGAACGTACTGAGCCTACGCCGTGGCTTTGGCTAAACGATGCGGACGGACTTCGGGCGTCCAAGCTCAAGCATGCGGTTGAGGGCATGAATGGCGATGGCGATTTCTGTCGTACGACGCCGGTCGGTCCGCGAGCGCAGGGCGTCCCCGATCACTCGTTTGAACCGGCCGATGGCGCTCTCCACCAAGGCTCGTTGATTATACCCGGATGCCTTCTGCCAGCCCATGCGGCCATGCTCGGCGATGCTTTGGAGATGCCGGTCGCGTTGGGTCGGAGTGGTCTTCCCATCGTCGCTCGGCACTGCCGTTGATCGTGGAGGAACGATCACATCAGCCTCAGGATGGTGCTTGCCAATGATGCCGTAGATGCCAGTTTGATCGTAGGCTCCATCCGCGATGAAGGAGGCGAGTGGAGCTGCAACCTGGTCGAGCAAAGGCTCGACCTGGGAGCCATCGTCGACATCGCTCGCAGTCAGCACCGATGCAAGGATCTGCCCGGTCTCCGCATTGACCCCGATGTGCAGTTTGCGCCAGGTGCGGCGTCTTCGGGTGCCGTGCTTCTCAATCAGCCATTCGCCAGGCCCGCACAGCCGTAGGCCGGTGCTGTCGACCAGCAGGTGAACGGGTCCTCTGGAGCGTGAACATGGCTTTGGGACCTCCAGGGTCTCGGCCCGCCGGCTCAAGGTCGAGTGATCCGGCACCGCCAGATCCAGCCCCAGGAGGTGGAGGATTGAGCCAATCAGACCCTCCGTCTGACGCAGCGCCAAACGGAACACCGCTCGGAGCGTGAGCGCCGTTCTGATCGCCAGGGCTGAGTAATGCGGCTGTCCGCCTCGTGTTCTGCGCGGCTCAGCCCGCCAGGCGGCAATCGCTTCCTCTGTGAACCAGATCGTGAGGCTTCCGCGCTGGCGCAGACTGGCGTCGTACTCGGCCCAATTCGTCACCCGGTACTGCCGCTTCGGAATGCGGTGGCGGCGAGCGGCATTAGCTTTGAATGGCACGGGAGAAATCTTTGGTCAGAGGCCGGATAGGCCTCTACGCCTCCCAGCTGCAGTTACCAACTCGCTCATCCATGCAACAAGGCGTCCCCCGCTCCGCGGCGGCGATGAGTTGCTGGTTGCGCGGCGAAGGGGAACTGGACGAACCAAGACCCGACAGTGTGCTCATCAGCAGGGCTCCCAACACCATGACGGGGAACGACAGGCTCATCGCCGGGGGATGTCACATTAACCGAGTATAGCCATTTTGCTGGTCGACAAGGTCTCATTCTGCACAGCCCAAGTCATTGATTTTCCTCACCGCGGGATTTTTCGTTGACGAGTACAGGGCAGTATTCGCCGTTAATGTGATGGAGTGGACGCTCCCTGCTCACCGGCATCAAAGTGCCAAAGGGTGGTCGTGGTGAAGATCGCCACAAGGAGAGGGAGCGTCCGCCATGCAGATTACCACAGTTGGTCTGGATCTGGCCAAGCACATCTTCCAGGTGCACGCCGTTGATGCGACTGGCCAAGTCGTCGTCCGCAAGCGGCTGCGCCGAGGGGAGGTGCTGCCGTTCTTTGCTGGTCTGAGCCCGTGCCTGATCGGTATGGAGGCGTGCGCGACCGCCCACCACTGGGCCCGTGAGTTGATCAAGCTGGGCCATATGGTCAAGCTGATGCCGCCGGCTTACGTCAAAGCCTATGTCAAACGCGGCAAGACCGATGCAGCCGATGCGGAAGCGATCTGCGAGGCCGTGGCCCGTCCGAGCATGCGCTTCGTGCCGGTCAAATCGGCCGAGCAGCAGAGCGTGCTCATGCTCCATCGCGTGCGGGCTCTGCTGATCCGCCAGCGCACGATGCTGGTCAATGCTCTGCGCGGACACCTGGCCGAGTTCGGCATCATCGTCGCGCAGGGGATCAGCCGCATCCGCGAGTTGATCGCAATCCTCACAGACGAGAGTGCCGATGCCGTGCTGCCGCCGCTGGCCCGCCGGGCTCTGGCGCCTCTTGTTGATCAACTGCTCGATCTGCAGCCGCGGATCCGGGCGCTTGAGGCCGAACTCCTGGCTTGGCATCGGCAGAGCCAGGAGAGCCGCAGGCTGGAAACGATCCCAGGTGTCGGCTTCATCACCGCCACAGCAATCGCAGCGACTGTGACAGATCCCTCGCAGTTCCGCTCCGGCCGGGAGTTTGCCGCTTGGCTGGGACTGACCCCACGGCCGAATTCGTCTGGCGGCAAGGAGCGGTTGGGGCGGATCTCGAAGATGGGCGATGGCTACTTGCGAACGCTGCTGGTGGTCGGCGCCACGGCGGTGATCCGTTATGCTCACAAAAAGACTGCGGCAGGCAGTGCCTGGATCGCAGAGCTGCTCGCGAGGAAACCAGCTCGGCTGGTCTCGGTGGCTCTGGCTAACAAGACAGCCCGGATCGCCTGGGCGCTTTTGGCCAGAGGAGAGGTTTACCAAGCTCCGGCACCAGCTGCTGTCTGAGCACCACCGCTGGTTAGGGTTCTTAGTTCGGGAAGGGTGATGAATGACGTGATGCAAACCGGTCGAGCCGGGATCAGGAAAACCCGCGACGTTGTCAGAGCCTCGAGCTCGATAATGTGATTGGGACCTGATTGGCGGACTTTCATCAGGGCCAGTGGTCAAATGAACCGCACCAACAGGTCGTACATATGACCGCACCCGACCATTTTGCAGACACGTTCAACAAAACCCTTGCCGGCAGGGAGCGTCCACATATGACATCCCCGTGTTCAACAATGTCGATGTTTAGGAGGTGCTACTTCTGGCCGGGTTTCTCCCCCGTTCGATTCAGCTCATCGAACTCTGCGAACTCGCCGTGGCGCTTCCGCCGCTCCTCAAGCAGGGCGCCATTCCGGCAGCCGGTTACCTCACCCTCTCTCCGGGAATAGGCTTGGTATCGACGCTCCATTTCAGGCGTTACGCGCCGTGACATGTCGGCGACGTAGGCTCTGAACTCGTCATCGAGCTGGGAGTACGGCATGTCCTTAAGCGCCATGTAGAGTGTTAGGCTGGACATCGCCTTCTGCTCTTTTTCGGGGATCTCCCCGCATTTGGCCTTCAACCACTCGGCCATTGCCGGGATAAAGCCATTGAGATCGCGGTCGGCCTCGTCCTTCGACAAGATCTCCATCTCGGACGAAGAAACGCGCAGCATCCGGTCCAAGTACCTGTCGCCGATGCCCATTTCGAGGAGGTACGCCTTGATTCTCTCAATGACAGCTCCGTACCTCCTGTTGGCCGCCTCCAGGGGCAGGTTCGCAAAAAATGCCTCATCGTACCGGGGACGATGAAGCCCGAGGACGTTGCCCCCACGCATCACGCCGCCCGCATAAATCAGGAAGCATGAGCTGAGACAGACGCACTCGGAGGCTTGCTCGGGCGAGCCACCCATCATGCAGACGTTCCCTTCGGGGGATGATATGGGAGCGAGCGTACGGAGAAGCTTCGCACGGACTATCCGCCCGATCCTCATGGCCTCATCGACATCGCCGCCTGGCGACCGGAGGGCCACCCCGCTGATAGATGGTCCCTCCTTGGCAAGCAGTGCCTCGAATCGCTTGGCGTCTCCAGGGACGATGCGTCCGCTCATTTCCACGCTTCTAGGGGTCGTGCATGGCGTGCCTTCGCAGGGATTGCCGCCTACCCAGAAGTCGGCGGCAATGGCGCTCCCGCACGTCCAGACCGACAGCAACACCAATGCCAATATTCGCAGTACCATATTCAGCCCCCTGAAGCGGGAGCGACCCTAGCGTAGCGGCTGGAGATCGTCGATGGGCTGCCAGCATTCATCACAGGCACGAGGCAGGCTAAGCCCTTCCACTCTCATCGAGAAGGATGAGCAAGCTGGCAGATCCGATGCAGGCCGGAAGGTCATCGCCTGCTACCGGCACTATCTCTCGACCCGTCCTGAGAAGTATCCGCGATGAGCAAGGTTTGGTCAGGGAGGCTGATACCCTCCCTGACTGTGCTAGACCCTGTGAGACCGAAGGGGCCGAGAGAGAGGAAGGCTAGAAGCTTCCTCAGAGATAGAGGCTAGGCAATAGAACTTAAAATGGCAATGATGCCTGACGGGCTTCGCTCTCCAATCAATCACACAGTGTGCTCTTACCTCCCCGAAAGTCGAAATGGTGAGGGCTTGCGGGCCATCGGGCCATCATGCAACTTCCTGGCACCATGAAGCCTCTTGTTCTCCTCGCCTTTGCGTTCCTACTTTTCGTTCATCCCGTCGCTGCTGGCCCTATCATCACGGGACAGGCTGACATTGTCGACGGCGATACCCTGTCGATCCGAGGCCGATCGGCACGGGTCCGCCTCTATGGCATCGACACGCCAGAGGGACAGCAGACCTGTGACGATGCCGCCAGCAAGCGTTATCTCTGCGGCGCCCGGGCGGCAGAAGCCTTAGCCGACCTCATCGGGCGGAATGGCCGTGTGACCTGCCAAGAACAGGATCGCGATCGCTATGGCCGCGTCGTCGCTGTTTGCCAGGCGAATGGCCGCGAGATCAACGCGGAGATGGTCCTTCAAGGCTGGGCCCTTGAGTACAAGCAATATTCCGATGGTCGATATGCCAAAGCGGAAGCCGAGGCTCGCACGGCCAAGCGGGGGCTATGGGCTGGGCAGTTCGTCGAGCCGTGGGACTGGCGCCGTGGGAAGCGGCTGTCGTCGGAGGCTTCGACGGGGTCAGACCGGAAGTGCGCCATCAAGGGCAACATCTCTGGATCGGACAAGATCTACCACCTGCCGGGCAGTCGGAGCTATGCCAAGACGGTGATCGATGAGGCCAGCGGAGAGCGCTGGTTCTGTAGTGAAGATGAAGCAAAGGCAGCCGGGTGGCGCGCGCCTAGAGGCTAGGGGGCCTATGATGAAGTGGGGGGTGATCGCAGCTTTGGCCGCAATGGTGATGGCTGCGCCTGTGGGAGCGACGGGAAGTCTCTCCGAACAATCGGCCAAGCTCAGCGTCGAGCGGGTGAAGGAATACGTCGTAGCGCAGCGCAGGAGCTGCAAGGCGGCGAGCACCTGCGAGGAGGCTGTCGAGATGTGGTGCGGCGGCTATAGCCGGGCCGATGCCGATGGCGACGGCATTCCCTGTGAGAACGTCTGCCGCTCCAGGTCTCAGGTTGATGCGATCAAGCAGAGAATAGGCTGCTGACTGCGTCCGCAATCGAATTTCCGATAACGCCCGGTATGGAATGGAGAGAGGCAGCAGGGCCATAGTAGCCCTTAGGTCATACCACCGTCTTGGCGCTGATACCTAAAAGGTATTCTGCGCTTCGCTTGCCACATTGCTGACCGCATCGATGACTGTGATCCTGTTTGGGAGGACTTTTTGCAGAGTGATTGGCCATGCCCGCATCAGCCAGATATTTCTTCCATCTTGTCTCGGATCATGAGGTGATCCCCGACGAGGAGGGGATTGACCTGTGGAATGAGGAAGGCGCCCTGCTCTCCGTTATCAGGGCGGCGAATGGACTCATCAAAGAGGGCCTCATGTCGGACGAGTGGCAAGACTGGTGCCTTGAGGTCATGGATGGGACTGGCCGAACGATCCTGCGCATCTCCCTCTCTGATTTCAATCAGGCGCAGAGGATCTTTTCGCTGCATTGAGCCCGCGAAATCTCGAACCGCCTGCCCAGGTGAGCTTGCTATGGATCTTGAGGACCTTGTGTCGCTTCTGATCCCCGTCGTCATCTTCGGGCTGGTGATCGGAGTTCTGGTGCTGTTCGATGAGTAGCGCAATAGCCGCGGGAATTTCGCATAACGCCCAGTCTGGAACGGCCGCACCGCAAGTTTCGTCGAAGGCCGCTTGGCTGACACGAAATGGCACCGGTTGAGCGCATTGCGCTCCCTTTGCCAATACGTCAGTCTCAGCCGACTACCATCCGGTCAGAGATGGACTGTCTCAGGAGAGTGCATGACGGTCCGCTTGCTTGTGGCCATGCCGAAGCCGACGGCTGATCCAGAGCTGGGGGCGCATCCGCCGCGTTCCGGGGATGATCCGGTCAGGCCCCAGGCATGTGGCGAGCCGCGCATGCGGCCAATGTCCCGCCTATCCTACCGGCCCGCGATGAGTACTGCGCCAAACCGATGGGCTTTGGCCCGTCCACCGGTGAAAGGCGCGGCTGAAGGCGCTGATCTCGGCGTAGTTCAGCACCTCGGCGATATGGCTGACCGGGAGATCCGATCTAGCGAGCAACCAGCAGGCAATCTCGCAACGTACCTCGTTGGTCACCTGCCGGAACGAGCTGCCTTCGGCCTTCAGGTGCCGGTGAAGGGCCCGGCGATTGATCGCGAAGAGATTGGCGATCTTGGTCGCTGAACAGCTGTCCCGGAGCAGTTCGACCCGAAGTACGCGCTGCACCTCGGCGGTCAGCGGGCGGATGTTTTGGCCCGATTGGTGCAAGCCAGCTCTAGGAGAAGAGGGGATTGCCATCGCAGCAGACTAGCGCAACTGGAGAGCCGAGCTTGATCACTTGGGACGAATTTTTGATAGTTTGTGACGCGGCGACCGACATGAGGCCGTTGTGCTACTTCCGTGCGTCTGGTGCTGCCTGCATCTGGCGAGCAACCTCCAAGATCGCCTCGACCGCGTGAGGCCCTTGATTCTTTGAGCTCTTTTTCTCTGCCCGGATGAGCTCGCGAGCCAGTTCCGCGGCTCGCCGATTGTCTTCCCGAAGATCTTCGATCTCGGCCGGCGTCAATCGGCTGGTATCGCGGGAGGAGGTCATGGATGGCTCGTGGCAGGTGGCGATGGATGCAAAGCTGGCGTTCATTCAGGGTGTTTACAATCCCGTCAGGGTTTCTAGCGACCCGCCAGGAAACACTAGCAAATCAGAAGAAGCGCCCAGCATTGAGAAACCGCAAGGACAGATCTCACGAACTTCGTATGGAAGGTCTTTGCGGGCCGCATGCATGCCAAACTACTACTTCAATGTTGTTCTGAATGGACACGCCAGCCCCGATCATCATGGCAGAGCGTTCCAGGACGACCATGAAGCCAGGAGCCAAGCCCACCATATCACCATGCTCATAGCAGACAATGTCCGGGAATATTGTAGCAGCTTCATTGCGGTGTCGGAGGAGGACGGTCGTGTTGCCTTCAAAGTCCCGATCTGCCGCCCCCGCACGGGAAAAGACGATATATGGACGTCGTAGGAGCACATTTGTGGCATCCGCTAATTGCGACCAAAAGTAGCCCCCAAGATCAGGTGAATGGCAATTGCGGCACCAAAAACAATGATCGCGTCAACGATCGTCAGCGTAGGCCAGCCGACCCGCGTTTCCCGGGCTAGGCGGTCATGCACTTCCTGTCGCTTTCGATCCAGCTTCACGTCCGTCTCACTGTGGCCATAGACCATTGCTGCCCCTCAGGTTTGGCGCAGCTCCGGCGATGTCTCAGGCGCGCTTCTCAAACTTTAAGAGCAGCGTGAGGCGACCGCCGATACTCTCTATAGGGGTGGACGGGCCGAATGTCCGACCCACCCCTAGGATCGCTTCGGCGGCTCGGTTCCTTCGATCACGCCCGCGCCCGGGTCAGTGATCTTGCCGTTCTCATCCTTCCGACCGGTGAAGAATGTATCCCGTTTCTGCTTGGACATCTTCAGGACCGTGCGCGCCTCCGTGTCGATCCTCCATTCTTCAGACCAGGTGCTGACGGATTGGCCGGTGAGTTCGGATAAGGCGGTAGTGTCACGAGAATAGGTCATGAGACCGGGTGCTCCACGCCCAGGTGAAGGGCCTGTTGCTCCTTATCAGCGATACGATATCTGCCGGATTGTACGGGCTAAGCGCGTGCCCACTCGGTTCTGTCGTAGCTTTCAATAAACACACCTGTGACATGCCCTGAGCCGTCTTCGATCGGCCGGTATATGAAGTCGGTCACATGCTCCTCCATCGGAGCACCCTTGCTCGGCTGGAAGAGGATCGGCATCTTGAGGCCGACGAACGGCTTCTTGGTCCGGTACACCTGATCCAGCAACTCCAAATAGCCTTGCCCTCTCAGCTCTGGAAAAGCCTCCCATCCTGGTAGCCCGAGGAACCCATCTCGGCCCGCAGACCTGACAAAGGCTTTGTTGGCGGCCTCAATAATCAGTTCAGGGCCTCGCAGCGCAACCCTGCACGCTTGGGAGCTTGTGATTTCCAAAGCACTGACATCGGGCGAGTTCATGAGCAACTCTCCCGCATCTCGGATGTCCCCTGTTAGAACAAGAGGTGCAATGTCCCGGGTCGGGACTATTCTCAGGTGCTCATCAAGTTTCCTGATCGTGACGCGGACACTGTCGCGAAGCCGTTCCTTGAGCACTTCAGGCTCATGCTCCCACCCACGGGCGCATTCCAAGGTGTCGTATAGAGCCCGAGCGACAGCTTCGACTTCATCCTCGTGCACAAGCAGCCTGCCATCTCTAGATTGAAACTGAGCCGCTGTATATCAACCTTGCCGAAGTGTGTGAAGATAATCTGGAAGATTCTTAGACCGATACTTAGAGTTGGCCCTTGAACGCGAAGATGGCAGTGGTATCGCGGGAGTAGGTCATAAGGCAGTCAATAGTCAGGGACGATGAACAAAGGATGCTATCCTTCGGTTATTCACGCAGTCCAGTGGGCTTGGAGGGCCGATGCCTCGCTTTTCCTTTGATACTTTCGACGGTGACGTTGCTGCTCAGGATGATATGGGGCTTGAACCGCCCGACATGGAAGCGGCTCGACGCGAGGCGCAGATGACACTCCCCCATATGGCCCAAGATGCTCTGCCTGACGGAAACTACCGCACCTTTGTCGTCAATGTCCGAGACGAGAACGGAAAGAGCGTGTTGAGGGCGGCTCTCTCCCTGGTCATGTCCGAGGGGCCGTTCGACGACTGATTGCGCCTGTCGAAAGAAACCGCCCTGACCGAGGACGCTATGGACAACCTCAGTCAGGACGGATGTAGCTCCAAGGGGGCGAGCTACGGACGGAAGCCTATCCTGTCACGGGGATCACTCAACGCTCCCAAAGGAGCCGAGATCAGGGCAAAAGGTCCGCCTTCCGCATCAGTAGTAGCTCTGAAAGCGAAACGCCCCGGCCGAGGGCTGTCTTGGGCCTCGTCCAGGGCGCTCTGCGGTTGGGGGGATGTCACATTAACGGCGAATACTACCCCGTACTCGTCAACGAAAAATCCCGCGGTGAGGAAAATCAATGACTTAGGCTGTGCAGAATGAGACCTTGTCGACCAGCTAAATGGCTATACTCGGTTAATGGGACATCCCCGCCTGGATCCACCGAAACAGGATCGTGTGGTCGACCTGAACGCCTCGATCGGAGAACATGCGCTCGAGGTCGCGATAGCTGATCGAGAACTGCAGGTACCAGCGCGCCGCCCACAGAATGATCTCCGCCGTGAACTGTCGACCTTTGAACAGGTTCTTGTTATTCCGCTTCACCGCCAGCCCCGCTCGCCACCCCCGTTCCATAGCTGAGGCGGGGCAAGCTTCAAAGCTGCAACAGATCCGGTTGCTTAGGCGCTCTGGAGTGGCTAAATGGCCGCGCATGAATGAGCACCATAGAGAACCATGAAAACGGCTGCGGAATATCGAAAACACGCTCAAGAGTGCAGAGCACTGGCCCAACAAATGCCCGCTGGGGACCAGCGCAATCAGCTTGTGGAAATGGCAAGGACTTGGGACAGTCTGGCCGAGGATCGGGACAGAGTGGTTCGTAACCAATCCCTGCTCGATACCAAGAGTGGTTCCAACAAGGCGCATGGGCCATCCAGCTAGTCGACTGTCCTTGGTCGCCTCAGCAATCAGCCAGCCCGCTTCCCCATACCCCTTCTGCCGCTGATACGGCGGGGCTGAGAGGCGAAGGATCCAACTTAGCCTGTCGCCTCTTATCCTAGCATGAGTTCTGCACCTACCGTTCTACTTGTTGATCCCGATGGTGCTGTACGAGACACGCTTCGTGCTGTCTTGGAAGAGGTTGGCTACAAAGTCATCGGATACGAAAACGGTGAGGCGGCACTGGCCGACCTGAAGGATACCTGCGCCGCGAACCTCCTTGTGACCGAGGTTCGCCTTCCGAACCTCGATGGGTGGCAGCTAGCGAGAGACGCCCGTCGCTTGTGTCCAGGATTGCCCGTTGTATTCATACCTTCTCACGACAAGAGCCGATCAAAGCAGGGGAAGCGTAGTTTCGTGCTTCCCAAGCCCTTTGGCGCACGAGCCTTTCTCGTTGCGGTCCAGCTCATGGCGTCACCTCTTGTGACCTATCATTAGTGACTGTGCCACATCACTTATTCCCGCCTATGGTCGGCCTAGGCAGGAACTTTAGGTAATCCATGCCGCTACACCACACGCTGCCACGTTACCACGGGCAGGGATGAGGTTACTCTTTCAAGATTACTGAGGCTGACTGTTCATGGCCGAATCCAGCAGCTAGGAGGAGATAGGTTCCGGCCGAGCCGCCTCGGGCGTGAGGTGGAGGACAGCTAAGGCTGGGCATCAAATCGCGGTCGGTCCGGTCACTTTGGCCCCAGGGATGAGGGGGGCCGCTTCGATGGATGACGCGCTGGGCCCGGCGCGTTCCCAAAGCGGAACCTGTAGAAGTGACTAATCATGGGCGAACGGCTGGGTTCTTCTTGTCGCCAGACGAGTTTGCCGACTATACGAGCCTAAAGGCAAAAGCCCGCAAGGTACTTCTTGTCGGCAATTTGACGGAAGATAAGGTTAAAGAGATCCAGAATACGACCATGGATGAACGGCATGCGCATCTAAACGCATTGTTGGATGACTAATCTGGTCACCAACTGATCCATGCAACACAGTCGCCGAGAGTAGGATATCTTTTAACGAGACCAATCATTGAACACTCGCAGCTAACCACCCTGTCTGCCGTAAGCTCCACCTTTTCTATTCATTCTGTGAGCCCCCTCGCTGCTCCATTACATCTCACATGAGCCTGCGGCGCTCACAAGTCTTGATCCCCGCGCCGGCACTTTGGCTGCTGCCATCCTCTCGAGGGCTTGGCCACATCGCTTCCACTTTCCGCCACCTGAAACGCAAAAGGCCCGGTGTCGCCACCGGGCCTTTTCAATCGCCGAAGCGATGGATCTTAGTACGTGCTGAACTTGTAGCTGATGCCGGCACGGACCGTATGGAATTCAATGTCGTTGCTGCCGAGCGAGACATTGTTGAAGAAGTTATCGCCACCATCAAAGTTGGTGTAACGGTATTCCAGACGGGCGGTCAGGTTGTTGGTGAAGGCATATTCGACACCAGCACCCAGCGTCCATCCGGTCAGCGTGTCGTCGTTGCCGCGGATGCCGAAACCATCCGAGACACCAGCGAAGGCGAAACCGCCGGTCGCGTAGATCAATGCACGGTCAAACGCGAAACCGGCGCGAGCGCGGATCGAGCCCTGCCAGTCGAGAGCATTGCCGGCAAAGCCGTAGTTCGTGAACACGCCGCCACCGGGGCCAATGATGACCACGTCATTGTTGTCGTCGCCGAACACGCCTTCGATATCGCCTTCAACACCGACCACGAATGAGCCGAGCTGGTAGTTGTAACCAGCGTGGACACCGGCCAGGAAGCCGTCGCCGCTGTCACCAAAATCGCCGCTCTGCACCACGAACCCGCTCGGGAGAACGATGTCGTTGTCGTTGGCATTCCAGCCATAGCCGACCTGGGCACCGACGTAGAAGCCGGTCCAGGTGAAGACCGGAACGGCAGCAACGATCGGAGCCGGCGGAGCAGCGCGGAGCGGAAGGTCAGCAGCGGACGCAGCGGACATCCCCGCAGTCGCGAGGGTGGTGGCGGCGAGCAAGCCGAGAAGACGGGTTTTCATGAGGAGAATCCTTAGGGCGAGAAAATCTTGAGGCAGATTATGGAGAGGCGGGAAAGAAAGACTATGACAAAGATGCAACACCGCTCCAGTTTAGCGCCTGCTTGTTGAGGCCTAGGCTGCAACTATGCTTACCGAGACGTTAATACTTCGTGGATTTGACAGGGTGGGGACCGTATGCCCTATTGGTTCTGTTTTCGGACACTCCGAAGCAGAGGAGAACTAACCCTGCCCCGCAACGGGCAGGGTTTTTTGCGTCTGGAGTGTGGTCTCGCACCTCTACTTGGGCGGCTTATAAATCCCGGTACCCGCGCCGCCGCTTCACCTGGGTGATAGCCTCAAGCGCCTGTCCGGCCTCGACCTCGTCGGCGAATTCCTCAGCTTAGGCGCTGTTCGGCAGCCTGGTGACTTTGCCGACCGTGCCTCGTTGTGCTCGGAGGAACTCGCCGCAGCGGGCTGGTATGGCGACTGGGTTTCAATTGGCACACTTCGCCCTCTTAGGCATCGGGACAAGAATTGCTCCGAGACATCGTGTCATCGGGGACGGCTCTTGTTCTGCCCCTCCTCACCCCGTCCGCTTGGGTGGAGTCTCAGTGATCTGAGATGTCCGAAGCGCGCGACGAGAGCCTACGGACCGGGAAATCCGCCACCGGCTCCCTGGTCTGCTCGCCCGTGGTCACAGAAACCCAGGCGCGCGGGTTGGCTCGCGACTGGCGCGACAGATACGTGTAGCCCGTCTGCGACATAGTTCGCAGAGTGTCCGTCCGGCTGTCGAGAACATAGTCCCCCTTGTCCGTGACCGCAGTCAGGACCAGATGCCACTCGCCCTGTGGCGTGAGCGCTGCTGTCAACAGCAGCGCCGCCGACGGCCAGCCGCGCTCGATCAACAGCTTGCGCTTCAGCAGCGCATAATCTTCGCAGTCCCCGCGGCCGGTCGTCGGCAAGCTCCAGACATCTTCCTTTCCCCATTGCTCGCGGTCGGACATTTCTTCGACCGACCTGTTGACGGTGAGGTTGATCTGCTGAAGTTCGCTCATGCGTTGGGCCGTCACAGCAACCTGCCTGACGGAAGGACCGGCGGGCCTGCATTCGGACGGGTGGCGGCGGCAGAACTCATTAAAGCCATGGAGCGGTTCCTGGTCGCTTTGGGCGAACGTTGGACTTGCTAATGAGCACAATGAGAGAGCGGCAAAGACCGAGAACATGCGGCCATGCAACATCGCCAAAATCCCTGAACCATTCATCGAATAAAGATCACCCGCACGCATGCGGCCCGGCGCTCCCTTCGTGACAGGAAGGCGGGCGGAGGCCCCTCTCTCCGCCCGCGCGTCTCTACCTGGCGTGAGGACATCCGGCTCATGTAATTGCACAGAGCCGTCCTATCCGCCTCATCGCGATCGGGAGACGCAAGTTCATCAGCGGGTTTCTTTCCAGGCTTTGTTGGCACCGGAGTGTAGCTTGCCGTTCGTCCCAGTCGCAGCACCGCTTGCGCCAAGAGTCGAGTTTGTCGTGCCGGTGGCACTCCTGTTGGAGGGCAGAAGCACGGTACCGGTCGTATCCGACTTGGCCCCGTTCAGAGCCTTGTTGGCTCCAGAATGCAGGGCGCCATTGGTCCCGGTCGCAGCACCGCTCGATCCAAGGGTGGAGTTGGTTGTCCCATGAGCGCTCTGGGCCAACGCGGCGGACACGATCCCGCAGGCGAAACCAGCGGCCATCACACTGATACTGATCTGCTTCTTCAACACGAATGATCTCCTCATCTCAAGGTTTCTACTGACGACTCGCGATCACGGCACCAACAAGCCTCCCCCCCCTCAAGGACGTCGAGTGAGAGGTTCCGGTCTGGAGGCATAGGCAGGTGAGCCGCACCTCTAAAGGAGTAATTCGTCAGGGGTAGGAGAGGTTTCAGCTTTGCTGGGCAAAAACGGACACGATGGACATTGTAGGAATGGGCTACGTCCACCGAGCGACGGCGGCTGGCCGCAAGAATGCGGATCATGGCCCAGCCCACGCCTAGTGCCTGCTATCCATTGCTCATCGAGTACCTCCACGGGCATCCCGCCCGGCATCGGCATGTGCAAAGCTTGGTCCAGAGTGCTCAGGCTGTTGGAGCGAGGATCACCTGAGTCCAGCGGGCTTTTGCGATCCAACTCCGGTGTTCCGCGCGAAGGTGCATGGGGCGGCCCACACGATTTGCTCTTGTAGCTCTTGGCCTGCCCCCTTCCGCCTCCGCGAGCAGATCGCCGAGATCCTCGGCAAGCTGAAGGATCTGCTCGGATCTGGTGGTAAACAGCGACTTCGCCCGATCCGTCCTCGATCTGAAGCTGGTGCTCGCCGTCTTGTCCCGTGACAGTGATTCGCGTCAGCGTCTTGGTCATCGGGAATCGCGCCATTGAGTCCTCTGTGGGGAAAGCTGAACGCGTGGCCCTCAGGCTAGATCCACCTTGACAGAAGGGCATCGGAAGCTTTGCGCCGCGGGATACGAGCCACGCAGGAACGTCTGGTAGTCCTCTTGGACAAGCGCCGCAGCCAGATATGACGCTGTCTGTAAATCGGCTCCGAAACGTTGACCCCTGCTAGAACAGCCACACCCAGCTGAACATTCGAAACAAACAGCTATAGCAGAGGGGTCACAGGCGGTGCCGGTCGTGACTCCCACTGTGAGAGAAGATCCAAGCCTCTCAGGGGCTTACGCTAGACAAGTGACAGGGTCCAGGTTCAAAGCCAATTGGATGCTCAGCTATTCGCCCCTTCGGTCTTGTCCCCCCGACCTTATGATGCGAGTTGCATCGTGCGGCATATGGGAAGGACGCGGGATCATGCCGATCCTGTCAGCGTTTGCCCCCGCCTCCGTTGCCCCCACCATTTCCTCCGCCATTGCCGCCGCCGTTGCCGCCCCCGCCTGCACCGGAGCCGCCACCGTGATCGCCGCCTCGGCCTGCGCCCTGGTTGCCGCCGCCGCTATTGCCCTTGCCGTTGTTGCCGCCGTCGCCTGAACGATTGCCAGATGATCCGCCTTGGCCGTCGCGGCCGCGAGCGGCGCCCGGCGAGGTGTCTTGGCGGGAAGGCCCGAAGCCTCGGTTCGAGTCACGAGGGGTGGCCCCGCGTCCCCGGGCATCCGCCGGCGTGTTGCGTGAACTGCCGCTATCCTCCCCTTGGGGTGCTCCGCGCGACGTTGGTTTTCCTTCGAGGGACACACCCTCGATGCCGAGACGTCCTCTCTGATCGGTCACGACAGTCACCACCGCCGGGGCATAGGACCCGACCGGCAGGTTCGCTGAAGGGCTGCCTGCCACCTCGAGCCCCGACCCGAGGCGCAACCCGTTTCGCGTCCGCTCGACATAGGCCTCGATGGAGAGCCGCCGGACATTCGCCCCCAGGAGATCCCGCTCCCGGGCGGTTGTAGTCACCTGGAGCGTCTCATTGGCATAAGATCCTTCGAGCACCGCCCGGGTGCCGACGAGCGCAGGATCCACGCCAGTGAGCCTCAATGTCCCGATCCCAAGGCTGCCGTTACGCGATCTGATCACCTGGCCGGCAACCCTGTCGGGCCCGCCATCCCGCCGCTCGATCAAGCTCGCGACGATCGTTCCGTCCGGCCGCCGCAACCCAAACACCGCCACGCGGTCGCCGCGCTGCCACGGGCCTGAGGCGCCCAGCGCCTGCATGGAGACGGTCTGACCGAGCACTGTCAGAGTCGTCCTGCTTCTCGTCTGAATCGGGCCGGCAACCTCGCTGGTCACATCAATCTGCCGGGTCGCCAGCACGCCGTTGCGGTTTTCGGCGACCACCCGCACCACCTGACCGATCTTGAGGTCGGCTGCTGTGCGCGGCTGCCCGTCGATCCGCACTGACACGTCCGGCGCATAGTTCACATGCTGGCCGTTGACGATGATGCTGCCGAAGCCGCGGATGCGGCCCATCATGCCCGTGCCGCCGATGCCCCGGTCGCCGTCCTGATCGTCGGCCACGACCCCAGTGCCGCCGATGCCGCGGTCCTGACCGTTCTGACCCCACGCAAGACTCAGCGAGGCGACAAGCAGAGTCAGTGCTACGAGCCAGTGGGCATGGGCTCGTGCGAGCGAAGCGGCGTGATCCTTCACGTCCTGGAGTCCTTGTCGTTGGTATCGGTGGATGTCGCTGGCGCGGATGGAGGCACGACCTCTTCGGAATAGACGTAAACGCCGAAATTCCAGCGCCATTGCCCCGGGGGAGCCTTGTCGCTGGCGGCGTGGGCTTCACGGTTCAGCGTGTGGAGAGCCTCCATGGCCACGTCGCGGGAGCGCCGCTGCAGCTGCTCGGCCAGTTCCTTCGTCAGGCCATCGTAGTGGACGGCGCGTTCGAGAAAGGGAGGAGATTGGGCCTCCACGTTCGCGACCGCGGCGGCGATGTGGTCGTGCAGGTTGCGCCCCAGATAGTAGAGCTGCTGGTCCTCTCCGCCGTGGGGCACGTAGGCCGCCTCGGCCAGCACGGCGCGATCCTCGTCGTCCAGCACCACCAGCTTGCGGTCGAGCCACTCGTCCAGCACGGCGCGCGGCCGCACGTCGCGCGTGACCGAGGCGACGAGGCGCTCGAAGGACGGCTGCGATGGTTCAGCCATGCGGGGGAGAGGCAGGGGACGCCTGTCGGGGCCGGTGAAGTCCGGGTCGGCAAGCCAGCGGGCCAGAATGCGGCTCGTCTGCGAGACCGTTGCCGGCACCGCGTTGACCGGGGCTCCCGCGCCCCGCAGCCGGCGCACCTCCTTACGGTGGATGCCCGTCAGCAGGCTGACGCGGCTGTCCGTCTGGTCCTTGCCCGGGAGGACGAAGTCGTACTCGGCGACGTTCACGTAAAGCTCGCGCAGCAGCTCCGACAGCATGGGGAACGTGATCCCGCTCCGGATCAGGAGCCGCACGAGGGGGCGAAGCAGGCGCGCCAGAGGCGCATGCAGCTTGGCTGGATCGGGTGAGCAGGGGGCATCGCCGGACATAACGTCTAACTAGGCCGATCAGCCGTGGGAAGCAATCCCACACCGCTGTTGACGTGGGAAAATTTCTCACATAGTTCTTCAGGCAAGGGGCTCACAGGCTCACATGTTTTGGAAGGAAACCTCATGACACGACGTCTTACTCTCACTGTCTCTGCTTTCGCCTTGGGTCTCGCCATCGGCTTGCAACCGCTGTCGCTCGATCTGACCTCCTTCAAGCTTGAAAAGGCGCAGGCCCAGGCCAAAGGTGGCGACGGCGGTGGAAACGGGGGTGGAAACGGCGGCGGTGGCGGAAACGGCAACTCCGGTAGCGGCGGCGGCAACTCTGGCGGCCATGGCGGCGGCTCCGGCGGACATTCCGGCGGCGAGTCGCGCGGTGGTGGCGCCGAGAACTCCCGCGGCGGCGCCAGCGGCCGCAGCACGGGGCCCAACGATGCAGCCTCGAAGGGTCAGGCCAGGGCCGAGCAGGCGCACAGCACCCGCGATGCCAAGCGCGAGGCCAGGGAAGCCGAAACGCCCATCTCCTCCGGCGCGAAGAAAGCAGCCTCCAGCGCTAAAACCATCGGCCTCGACACCGCCAGGCTCGGCCGAATGAACGCGGTGAATGCCTCGGCGACGGCCCGTCGGAATGCGGCGCCGAATTCGACGGTCGGGTTGATCGCCGCCTATGAGAAGGCACTGACGCTCGGCCCGAATGTCGAGGACGAAATCACCGACGCGGAGATCACCGCAGCCGCCACCGCTTTGGCGGCGCTGTCGAAGCCAGGCGTGCCGGAAGAGCCCGTCAAGGTACTCAACCAGAGGCTCGGGCTCAAGATCGATCCGGAATCCGCGGCGTTCGATCAGATCGTCGATGAGGCCCGCGAGATCCAGGCTGCACGGCAGTAACACGCGCGGCGTCCTGCCGCCGACCGGCGGCAGGACGCGTCATCCATCACGTTCCATCCTACGCAGTTGAGCTCACATGCAGGGATCCATTCATCACAGTCGAACCGTCGGGAGAGCGCCCATGCAGACCGTCCGCGGCCACCGCGTTCTCATCGTTGAAGACGAGACCCTGGTGTCGATGCTGATCGAGGACATGGTGGGTGATTGCGGCGGATACGTCGTCGGCCCTGCCGCCACTTTCGAACAGGCTATTGCGATTGCGCTAGATGAGGATCTCGACCTCGCCATCCTGGACGTCAATGTGGCCGGTCTCGTGGTTTATCCTGTGGCCGATATCCTGCGTCACCGCGGCATCCCGTTCATGTTCGTGACAGGCTACGATTCCAGTGTGATCCCTGAGCGTTACCGGCACACTTGCGTGCTCTCCAAGCCATTCTCGCACCAGACCTTCAGCGATACAGTGGGGAATGTTCTGGCAAGCATGATTGCGGAGCGGGCCATTTAGCGGAAGACAAGGTGACCTCGCCCAACTTCGTAGGTCCGCTGGAGCCTGCGGCAGCGAGGCTTGTTGGCTGTTTCAAGACAAGCAGGGCCATCGGGCTCTTCTGTCCTTGGCCCGCTGGAGAGCGAGGCAAGATAAGCCAGAGACCGGCGCCCCCCTGCGGTCGCAGGATCTGCCAGTCGAGCGACGCCGGCGACTGGGGCTTGTGAGCGGGTTGACCCGGCAGTGCCTAGCAGCCGAGGCCGGGCTTGGCCATGTGGACTGGTGCTCGGCATCGAGGTCTCGCGCCTGGCGCGCTCTTGCCGCGACTGGCATCAACGCTTGGAAATGTGCGCGCTCGTTGACATGCTGATCGGTGACGCGGGCCGCATCTACGACTCCAGCACCTACAATCCGCTGGCCAACGGCCGAATGGCTGCTTAGGTGCCGTTCGCCATGGCGGTGCGCTTGGCGGCGGTGCTCCGGCTGGGGAGCGTAATGGCAATTGGAGAGGCGGCCGTTGTAGTCAAGTCCGCAATCCGAGGCAAAGACGGCAGGCTTGGCACGACTATTGGGCAGCCAAGTGGGCACAAAGCAGCACCCTGCCAGACATTCCCGACATCAGTGGGGGCTAGAGACCCTATGGCCGCAATCGTGAGCCAGAATGCAGATCGCGCTTATGCACTCCAGGCGTCATACTGCGTTGTTCTCGCGGTCAGCTCTTCGAATGGCTCGACATAGGCAAGCGTTACTCTGACTTGTTGCGCCATGTCAGCCTCAATGCCATCGAACTGCTCAAGCAGGTGTGCATTTGCCCTGAGCTGATCAAGGGTTTGGATATTCTCTCGCCGCAGCACCTCCCAGGCGATAGGAGGCAGATAGAGACCGTCAATCGGTCCTGCGCAGGTGTCATAGAAATGGGGCATAGGAAGCTCCTAAGCCTTGCCGGCAGGAGCACGCGCATCTCTCACCAGCAATTTCGTATTATACACCGTTGCCGACGATACAACCAATAGAATTCCATCAGGGGTTGCCAGGAACTAGCAGCCCCTGCTTGACATTGTGCGGTTGAGGCCGCGGCTATACGTACCAGCTCCTGAAATTATGCCTCTCGCTAACGCTCTAGCCGCGAGTTGTTGGCCTGAACCTTTCTCTCCTCTTCCTCTGCCAGCCTCTCAAGGCGCTCGACGGTCTTGAGAAGTTGCTCGCGCGCCTCGTTGACCGAGAGCTTCTGGACCATGGTCCGGATCTCCAGCGCCTGGCGGCGGTACTCTGCCGCTTGGTCATGATGGGGATGCTTCGGCATGGCCTACGGCCTCCAACCAAGCCCAGATGATACCCTACAGCCGAACGGGGAACGCTTGCGCGGCTGGGCAGACCCCAGATGGGCTGGCGATGGAGCCTCACGGCTAGGGCAGTCCTACGGACCAAGCCATGGGAGGCAGCGGACCTAGAATAGCGGGTCGGGCTGGTGCTTCAAAGCTCTCCTTTAGTTTACTCGTGGCCCAGGTTTCCAGAGAAGCGCAGCCTCCATCAGCGTTCTACGAGGCTCGTGAGCTCTTCTGACACTGCTCAAGGCTCTGTTTGGCGTCGTCCATCATCAGGTGCCGGTGCCACTCCACATCCCGCTCAATGAGCTGCCTGCGCTCTGGACCACGCAAAGCCGGATACCAGCCCGAGCGCTCAAGCGTCTCGCGCAGCATTGCACGAGCCCTGACCTCGATCTCCTTGTCATGCAGTGCTGTCACCATCTGCCTCACCAGAATCACGATCTGGGCACATGGTAGCCAGCCTCTGACTCAACCGGAATCCCCCTCCGCGGCTACAGGCCATCTTCGACGCACCCGAAGACGGTCACCGGATGGTGACTTCTGGATGGATCTCGTGGCAGAGGCCGAGCTGGTTTATAGGGCTGAGCGGGCTGCGGAGATCATCGCGATTGGGACGCCGGCGAAAAAGATCAGCATGAGCCAAATGATCGGGTTTCGCTGCCAGCCCTTAACTCGTCCTAATGAGCCAACAGCCTGTCACAGGCTCAGTAGAGCGCCCAAGAACGCTACCACATTATTAAATATCATGTTTCCAGTGAGACAGGCCGGGATCAGCTCGCAAGGGAACTGTCATATCTGGACGCTCCCTGCCGGCAAGGGTTTTACGGCGCGGGGCTATCTGTGTCCTTGATAAGGGAACCTGGAGCGCCCGCGACCAGCGCGTGCCCTTGGTTGCCCATATCTAGCACACTGCCGCAGACGATTACGGGCGAAGTTCACTGAACAGTAAAGGTCCGGAGTGGCCAAGCAGTGAAGTCCATTCGCTTTTCGGCTCGAACGACCTCACTGGCACTCTGGTAATCGCCCGAGGCGACAAGGGAGGCAATGAAGGCGCTCAGCTCGGCCGTGAGGGAGATATTTTGCGAAATACGTTTGCCATGGCTGGGTGGAAGTAGTGCCCATCTGTGACACAGCAAGGGCCAGTCGCTATGATCACTGGTTGATCGTGACAGAGGAAAGCTCAGTCTGCGAACTGGGATGGCACCAAGGCCAGCCTCGATCTGGAATCGAAATTCCCGGCGCTTTCGGAACGTCCGGTTCAACCACGATGGCTGCCATCGGGCATAGGTCTCAGGCGTGCCACTACCAGCCCTTCCCGCCTCCCTGCTTTTTATGCTCTTGCGAGCGTAGCTGCCGTCCTGATGCGCCGCAGCCCCCAAGGCCTCGGACCCCTTCCTCCCAAGGCCATCACCGTGTTGGAGCTCGGTATTCGCATAAGCTCCATTGTGGAACGGTTCAAAGGATCAATCGGCTGGCCCTGGCTACCACGTTATCAGAACCCCCGAAGGACAGATGGCCGCCAGGGCCACAGATCAGCCACACAGAGTGGGGTAGCCTTGGCTCAGATGGGCTCAGAGCCTTGCAAGCGGCCCAGCGTGGGGACACTGGCTGGTCGTCGCCAGCCATCGGGCTGTCCCCCATCGCTGCCGGGGAGTTATCAGGGACAGGAGAGGTGCCATGCCGCGCTTCTACTTCGATGTTCGTCAGGGATCCAACCTCATTCCCGATCCCGAGGGCTTCGAGTGCGCCAGCCTGGAGGCGGCCGAGCACGAGGCGATGCAAACCGCGCTCCAGCTGGGACGGGATGCCCTGGCCCACAGCCGGCATCTCAGTGTCGAGGTCAAGAACGAGCGATACCAGCCGGTGCTGGCTGTGACGATTGGCCTGACGATCGAGCGCCTGGCGCCGTGGCTGGGGTAACCATTATTAGGACCCTCTTTTCGGCTCAGCCCCACTGAGCCGGTTAGCGGGCATCCGCGTTGTATCAGGGGCTGCGAATGAGGTGCTTGCCATGGTCCACGCCCCGAAAGCCGATCATCGCAAGAACTGGCTCCTGGCCGCGGTGGCGCCGGAGGACTGTGCGGCTCTGGAGCCGCACCTGGAGCTGGTCCAGCTGCCGCGTGGGCAGATCCTGTATGAGCCCGGCGCTGTCATGCACCACATCTACTTCCCGCATGAGGCGGTCATCTCGCTGGTGAACCTCATGGAGGACGGCGGCCTCGTCGAGGTGGGGGTGTTCGGGCGCGAGGGCGCTTCGAGCCTGAATGGCGCCTTGGCCACCCGTGAGGCCTTCGGCCGCTACGTGGTGCAGATGCCCGGCACCGCTTCGCGCATCGGCTTCCGCTACCTGGACGAGGTGCGCAGCACCAGCCCCAGGCTGCTGCAGGTGCTGACCAACTATGGCGAAGCGCTGCTGGCCCATACCTTTCAGACCGTCTCGTGCAATGCCGTGCATGGCATCGAAGCGCGCTGCTGTCGGTGGATCCTGAGCATGGACGACCGGGCGGATGGGCATGTCCTGCCACTGACCCACGAGTTCCTGGCCGAGATGCTGGGCGTGCAACGCTCCAGTGTAAGCGTGGTGACCCGCACCCTGCAAATGGCGGGGCTCATTCAGCAGGGGCGCGGGAGCATCACGGTGACGGACCGGGCCGGCCTCGAAGAGACGGTGTGCGAGTGCTACGGCAAGATCCGGAGTATCTACCAGCGCCTTCTGCCCGGCACCTTCTCAAAGGCTTTGTCCAAATAGCACCCCGTCCCCGGCCGACCACGCAATTGCGCATAATTCCCGTATGGAACCAAGACCTTGATATCGTTAGCTGATTTTGCCTTGTTGATGTTCAGTCTTAAAGAAGGTCGAAGTCGTTCATGCACGAAGGATCTTGTCTATCGCTTTGCCCTTGGCCAGCTCATCAATCATTTTGTCTAAGTATCGGATTTCCCGCATGGTCGGTTCTTCGATGCTCTCGATTCTGACACCGCAGACGACTCCGGTGATCATTGCCCGCGACGGATTCATCCGAGGTGCTTGGGCGAAGAAGTCTTCATAACTTGTTTGCCTCTCAAGCTGCTCTTCGAGGGCATCTTGCGAGTATCCGGTCAGCCAGAAAATGACCTCGTCAACTTCGGCCTTCGTGCGCCCCTTCTTCCCCGCCTTGGCGACCAGGAGAGGATACACTTTGGAAAAGCTCGTTGCATAGATGCGATGCTTTACCATCACAGGTCACTCTTCGCCCTTGTTATCGTACTGCGCTCGGCTGAGCTCTTGGCGAGCCCATGAGCATTCCTCCAGGCCCAAAGATATAGCAATGGCTATATCACACCTAATCGGAATCGGATCTTCTAGGGTCTCCGGCACGGCTGCTTTGTGAAATCCCGATCCAAGGGCTGCGTATATGCAACCTCTAGAATGTCTACAGCATCCAAGCCCCGATGCGGAGAGCCTTCGGGGTGACCCGCGGCAACGCTGAGAACGTACCTCGATTGCTGGGAAACTTCCCCGATCGAATGTCACGATCGTGCGGCTGGCGGATGGCGAGCGGAAGTTGCTGCAAATGCGGTGGGGCTTCCCCCCTCCCCCGAAGCTCGACAACCATCCAATGACGAAAGTGCGCGACGTGTCCGCGCCGGACTGGCGCGTGGCTCAAGCACACGCTCCTACCATATTTCATACTCTGTAGCCATGTGTGGTTAGGCTTGGAACAACAGCTCAATGACACAATCAGCGAGAACGGTTCGGTGACCTCCCTGACAAGGAGGTGAGGACTGCCTTCACAATACGAGGCGAGGCGATACTCGCGTCAATCAGGTACGTATATAAAGCTGCTGCGTTGATTTGCTGGACTGGTCTCGACAGCGCGTTTCTCACGCGGGCGCTTGGATGAGGAGCGCATCTCCTCTCCAGCAGGGATTTCGGCGTGAATGACGATCTGAAATCCGAAACCAGACCCCATTCGGCCTTTTAGCTCAATCCAGAGGTCGGCTTTTGGGCTCCTGTTCCTGCTACGTATCCCATGAGCGCTCTAACGGCACAGTTCTTGTGTGGCCCCGGACGGACCAGAAATAGGTCCGTGTAACCGTTCCTTAGCCACGTCTGCTAAACCGGCGTTAGTCAGCCATTCGCGACACTCAAGCCCCTCACTCGCACCCAGGAGCCATCCGATGAATGTTCGTCTCAGTGCCGTAACCCTGCTCACCGGGTTAGCTTTTGCTGCTCCTGCCCATGCCGAAGTCGACCTCCTCAACCCTGAGCAGCTCGTGGATGCCTATGAGAGCGAAACAGCTGCTCTCATCGCCTTGGATCTCGCGCTGCTTCAGGGCCCCGCGTCTTTCGCACCTTCTGAGGCCGCTCAGCCTGTATCCGTGGCTGATGCGTCAAACGGTAATCTGGTGGAACTCCGCTCCGAACCAGCCGCTCCGGCCGATCTGGTCAGCGGCACACCTTCTGAGAAGCAGGAAGAGGCATCTCTTGCACCTGAGCTCTTCCTTGACCTTAACGAGGGCGAGACCTTTGCATGGATAGCCACTGATCTTGCGCCCACCCGAGAGCTGACGACTGGCACGATCGCGAACGACAGTGCAGGAACAGCGCCTCTCTCGGACGATCAGCTCAACATCCAGTCTCTCACGGATGACGCACTGCCGTTTGAGGAGTATCAGCTCCCGTAGATCCTCTGAGCTTCAGCCAGCGCGGACTTCGGATGGAAAGCAGTGTCCCTGAGAGAGCTATCGAAGCCCGAGGACAGAGAGGATCGCAAGGACGACAACGATGGCTCCGATAATCCAGATAATGCGGTTCACTGATACTCTCCTCCGTCCAATCGCAAGCTCCAACGCTCTTACGCTGTGGGCGGTTCCTCGCTTGGGACTTTCTGGGATCAGAGCAAAATTTGCTCTCAAAGACACGATAAGGTCGAACGGATTGGCACCTCATTGCGACGAGCCTTCAGAATCGGCCTGCAAATTAAAGCCAGATTGTCAATCGGATTAGAACGGTTGGCCCCCTGCGTACAGGCGCAACCGGTTGAAGAATCGAGATAAGCAGTCCTAACAGAGGTATTACGATCAGCGCCGGCCGTGACCGTCTCGATGCGAAGAAGGTTACAAGCCAATCAACGGTTTACGCTCAGGACTTGAGGTGGTCTGAGTTCAACGCCGAATGACAGGTATACCTGCGCTGGGTTCCTTCGAGCTGTAGGCCAACCTTCTCATAAAGGCGGATGGCCCAGTGTTATTCTTGAGAGCGCACGGGTCAGCACGAACAATGCAGCGATCCAGCGTGCTGTGGGCGTGATGCTTGCACGGGCCGCGGAAGTCTCGGCCCGGATACAGCCTCCCGGCAGCCGGCGTGGTGAACACACAGGCCTTACCGGCGCAGAACCCATGTAGCGAATAGGCTCTGCCCGACCTCCCCGAGTCAGGCGACAGATTGACTCAGGAGAGGGCCTTCAGCGCTCCTCGTAAATCAGCAGGCTGCCTATCTGCCAAGCAGGCCTCAACGTTGTCATGGGTTTCGCACCAGATCGGGATGGCGGCGGCGAGGGTTTCCCGGCCTTTGTCGGTGAGGCTCAGGAGGCGGTTGCGGCGGTCGTCCGGGTCCTTGGCGATGGCGATCAGGCCGTCGCGCTCCAGCGGCTTCAGGGCGGCGGTCAGGGTGGTCCGGTCCATGGCGAGCAGCTGCGCCACCGGGGCGATGGAGGGCGGCGCGGGACGGTTGAGGGCGTTCAGCAGGGAGAATTGTCCGGACGTGAGCCCCACCGGCCGCAGCGCCTCGTCGAACAGGCGCGCCAGGGTGCGGGCAGCCCTTTGGACATGCAGGCACAGGCAGGTGTCGCGCACCAGATGGGTGGTTTCGTAGGGAACGCCTCGGGGGTTTGACATGGCTCTATTATGTTGATATCAACTTATTTGTCAAGGAGAACAGGCGCGTCAGGCGCCGCGCGACCGCACTCGCTCGATTTAGGCAACCCCCAAGGGAGATACGCGATGAAATATGTCGATGGCTTCGTGCTCGCCGTGCCGGCGGACAAGAAGGACGAGTACCGCAGGCACGCCGCCGAGGCCGCGCCCCTGTTCAAGGAGTTCGGCGCGACCCGCATGGTGGAGTGCTGGGGCGACGACGTGCCGAACGGCAAGGTCACGGATTTCCGACGCGCCGTGGACGCCAAGGACGATGAAACCGTGGTGTTCAGCTGGATCGAGTATCCGTCGAAGGAAGCCCGGGACGCGGCCAACGAGAAGATCATGACCGATCCGCGCATGCAGACCATGGGCGAGATGATGCCCTTCGACGGCAAGCGCATGATCTTCGGCGGCTTCGATACTATTGTCGATGAGCGTGGCTCGGGCACGCCCGGCTACACCGATGGCTTTGTCGTGCCGGTTCCGTCGGAGAAGAAGGAGGACTACCAGGCTTTGGCCCAGCGTATGGCCGGCAAGTTTAAGGAGTACGGTGCGATCCGGGTGCTCGAGGCCTGGGGGGACGACGTGCCGAACGGCGAAGTAACCGACTACTGGCGGGCTGTGCAGGCCCAGGACGGGGAAGAGGTCGTCTATTCCTACATTCAATGGCCCGACAAGGCGACCCGGGATGCGGGCTGGGCCAGGATGATGGCCGAGGGTCCTGAGCAGAACACTCCAATGCCGTTCGACGGCAAGCGCATGTTCTGGGGCGGCTTCCGCCCGATCCTCGACACGGCGGCGGAGTAGGGACGATGGCCAATCCTGCAGGCAGCTTCATCTGGTATGAGCTGATGACCCCTGACCCGGCCGGGTCCAAGCGCTTCTACGACGCGGTCGTCGCGGGCTGGACCATTGAGGCGCAGCCGTCCGGCGAAATGGACTACCGGATGATTGCCCGAAGCGATGGCGGCAACAGCGGCGGGGTGTTGCGGCTGACAGAGGAGATGCAGCGGCATGGCGCGCGGCCGTGCTGGCTCGGTTACCTCGGCGTCCCCGATGTCGAAGCGGCGGTCGCCCGGGTCGAGGAGGACGGTGGGCGGACACTGATGCCGGGCCGCGACATCCGCGGCGTCGGGCGCATCGCCATGGTGACCGATCCGGACGGCGCGCCCTTCTACCTGATGACACCAATCGCGCCCGCCGATCGGCCTGATGTGGAGAGCGACGTCTTCTCCGTCGATCGTCCGCAGCACGTCCGCTGGAACGAGTTGCAGGCAAGCGACCCGGATCGGTCGGTCGCCTTCTACACCCGGCATTTTGGCTGGCGGCAGGAGGGCGACATGGATATGGGCGACTTCGGCTCCTACCGCTTCCTCTACCAGGGCGAGACCATGATCGGCGCCATCATGCCGAGGATGCCGCAGGTGCCCCAGGCTGCGTGGACCTTCTATATCGGAGTCGGCGACATCGACCGGGCGGCGGACGCCGCGCGGGCCGGCGGGGGCACGGTCCTTCACGGCCCCAGCGAAATCCCGGGCGGCGAGTATGCGCTGACCGCTGTTGATCCCCAGGGCGCCGTCTTTGGACTGGTCGGCCCACGTCAGTAAGGAGAAATATCGTGACCAGCGACAAGCTCATGACCTGCCTGTGGTTCGATCACGGGGAGGCCCGTAAGGCTGCGGAGTTCTACGCCGCAACCTTCCCCAACAGCAGTGTCGGCGCTCCTATGCGCGCCCCGTCAGAGTTTCCGGGTGGGACAGAGGGCACCGAACTCACGGTCGAGTTTACCGTGCTCGGCCGGCGGTTCATCGGCCTGAACGGCGGGCCCAATTTCAAGGCCAATGAGGCGGTCAGCTTCATGGTCCTGACCGAGGATCAGGAAGAGACGGACCGTTATTGGAACGCGATCGTCAGCAATGGCGGGCAGGAAAGCGCCTGCGGCTGGTGCAAGGATCGCTGGGGCTTCTCGTGGCAGATCACACCCCGGGCGCTGCTGCGGGCCAACAGCAATCCTGACAAGGCGGCCGCCAGGCGAGCGTTCGAAGCAATGATGACGATGCGCAAGATCGACATCGCCCGGATCGAGGCTGCGGAGCGTGGAGGTGCCGTCGATGCGTAAAATCATCGGCTCCCTGTTCCAGTCGCTCGACGGCGTGATCCAGGCACCAGGCGGGCCGGAGGAGGACCAGACCGGCTTTACGCACGGCGGCTGGGTGTTCCCCTATTTCGATGACACGCTGGACGAGCCGATGGGGCGGCTGCTGGGCGGCAGCTATGAGCTGCTGCTTGGCCGGCGAACCTACGAGATCTTCGCCGCTTATTGGCCGCACAACGGCGACCAGCCGATTGGCGAGACGTTCAATGCCGTCCGAAAACATGTTGTGACGTCATCCGACCGGCCGCTGACGTGGAACAACAGCCAGCGCCTCGCTGGCGATCCCACTGATGCTGTCGCGTGCCTCAAGGCCAGCGATGGACCGGACCTGCTGATCCAGGGTAGCAGCATGCTCTACCAGGCGCTGCTTCCCGCCGGCCTTGTCGATCAGCTGGCATTGATCACCTTCCCGGTCATGCTTGGGCGCGGCAAGCGCTGGTATTCGGGCGATCCGGCGACAGCCCGTTCATGGACGTTGGTTGAGCAGGCACACTCGCCGAAAGGCGTCCACTTCGCATCGTTTGTGCGTGATGGAGAGGTTCGCACCGGCAGTTTTGCCACAAAACCCCCAAGCGATGCCGAACTGGCGCTCCGTCAGCGCCAAGCGGAAGGTCGCTGGTGAACCTGCGGCTCTTCGGCCAGCCATTCAGGAGAAGGCGCTGATCGCGCTATCTGCAGACGAGACATGTCCAAGTGCCGTATACTTGGTCCCAGCACCCGGAGGACGGCGGCGAGCTGCGCCGCCGTCAGCCGTTCAAACAATTCCCCTGCTCGTCGGCGGTGATCGCTGCGGACTCGCTCATGACTTCAACTGAGCTTGTGGTCGATGCATGGCTGCACAAGCGGTTGCCAGCAGGGCGCCGAAGACAATGATGGCGCTGGCCAGGTGACCATACTCCCACTGCCGCCGGAGAGTTTCCCAATTGTCGGGGATTCGAGTCCAGTTGGCCGTGGCCTGATTGGCGGGTAACACCCAGATGAAGAAGACGATGAGGCTCAGCAGAATGAGCCCTACCGAGCACAGCGCTGCCCGCGCGGCTCCAGGGTCGCGGCGCCACTCGGTCAGGGCGAGTGCGCTGTTGGCAACCAATGCCGCGGCGATCGGAATGCTGAACAGGGCCCACCCGGCGTAAATCTGCTGGACGGTAAAATAGGCGTCGCGGTCAAGGCCGATCTTGCCGGGCAGCTCGAGCAGGTGAGCCCCGCTGGGAAGGAGGATAAAGACGGTTAGCGCTAAGGCGATCATTCGGGGAAGCATCACTTCATCTCTCCTTGTCAGTGAATAAAAAAGAGAACCGCAGCGATGATGGCGGTGATGCTCCCAGCGCTCCGATCATCGACGTACGGGCCGTCACCGGACACAGCTGCCAGCTGACGTTCCGCGCCATACATCGCTTGTTCCGCCCCCCTCTCTGATCGAACTTGCCAGGAGAGGTGGGCCATCTCACAGGGTTGAGTTGACGACGCTCGTCGCGCCTCGGATCATCCGCACCTGCACACCAAGGCGGACGTAGACAATCGTGAACAGTGCGGCCCAGATCAGATCAATGGTGCCAAGGGACACGACGTCCAGTCCAACGCGAGCCATGCTCCAGAGAATCCAGACAGGAATTCCGAAAGCCAGTTTCTCGATCACGCACGCGACCATTGCCGGTCTGAAGCGGACCGGGTCCGTCGAGACGATGAGAAAAAGGATCTGCGCAGACAGCGCCGTGCCGACAAAGCCATAAAAATATTCAGGATGGGCAATCGGAACGGTCACGGCACCAATCTGTCTCTCCAAGAAATAGAAAGGGGTGAGCAGAACAATCCCGTAGAGACCGGCAAGTCGGAAGACCCATCGTGCAAATCTCATCGCTACCTCCTGGACCGGGCCGCTTCCAGCCTTTTTGCAGCCCTACAACTCGCGCCCATGCAGTGATGCTCTGTGGCGCGCGCCCTCACCTCTTCCCCTCCATGTCATCGAGCGGCTGAACCAACGTCTCTGTCTTTCAACCGATGACTCGCATGAGACTCACGCCCCTGGCTCGGTAAGCCCATAGAGGATCAAGCCGAGTGCTACTCCATAGACGATCCAGCCCGGGTGCCGGCCTCGGGTTGCCCAGAGATTGCCGAGGGCGGCGAACAGGTACGAGCTTCCCACCAGCAGACCCGCTGCCTGCCTTGCCTCCTGCCCTGAGAGGCAGGCGGCTGCGATCAGCAGGAGCCCGCCAATGAACCAGTTGAAGGTGCTGAACTGCAGCAGGATCGTCACCAGTTTTTGAACTGGCACGCTGATCCGGGCGGCCGTGAGCTCCCGGACGGGAGCGACAAGATGCGATTGGGTGAGCATCCCATGGATGACGGCACCAAAGCTGCCGATGAGCCCGGCCATCATAAGAGCTGCGTTGTGGCTGGTCATGACCATACACCTCTGTATGGTCATGACCATAATCCAACCGCTGGACGCGTCAATACACATGTGTATGGTGCAGCCATGGGTGATCGGCTGACGAAGCTGGACTGGTTGAAGCACGGCCTGCGGACGCTGGCGAATGACGGGCCGGGAGGGTTGAAGGTTGGCCCCATGGCCGCCAAGCTCAATGTGTCGCGCGGCAGCTTCTATTGGCATTTCCAGGACATCGAGGACTTCCGCTCCGAGCTTCTGCAGCACTGGCAGGAAACCTCGACGGACCAGATTATTGATGCTCTGGATGCAAGGCCAGGCGACCCGGACCGACTGAGAGATTTGTTGCATCAAGCCTTTGACCGGCAACCCAGGCTGGACCGCGCCATCCGATCTTGGGCCGCCCACGACAAGTATGTTGCCGGCATTGTTGCGGCCGTCGACGAGCGGCGGATCGCCCGCGTCGCTCGCTTGCTGGTCGATGCTGGCATGGACACCACACGCGCGGCCCATCGGGCCTTGTTTTTCTATTGGGCCTTTCTGGGGCAGGCGGCCGTCGTGGACCAGCGCCACACGTCGCTGCCGAAGGAGGCCTTGAACGATATCGCACATCTGTTCGGAGGCCCGGACTGAGATTTGGCTCGGGAGCGTGGTCCATCTGCGGGTCACCCCTTGTGGCGCCCAGAGGAGTTCGCTGGAGGGGGTGAATAGGAGAGCATGAGGATCGGCGGCCGCCTGTAAGAGGAACTCTCCAAGAGGCTCCGGTCCAGCCCGGTGACGGCAGCGGAACAACGATCAAGACGATGGGTGAACGTGACCACCCTGCCCTTCTAGCGGTTGTTCGCCCGACATGCTGGGTAGTGGACGGACAGGATGTGGCGTTCGTCGTATGCGAGGATCATTACGACGGACATCGGCCGGGCCGCTCGATTTCCGTCGGACCATCGTAGTTGAGCGGCAAGATGGCGACCCGGTCGTCATCCATGAGCACCATTCTAGGCCGACAATCGAGGAGCGCTTCATCAAGCAGTAGGCAAACGGCTGCGGTTTGCACGGCTTTATTCACCTTCACTCACCCAGACGGGGGCAAAAGCGACATCACGAAGGCCGGCACTCCGAACTCCGTCGACGAGGCTGCTGGTGACATAGAGGGCCGAGGCCCGCCGCGGCAGTTTGAGATCTCAGCGGTTCCGATGACTTTCTTCTTGAACACATGCCACTCGAAATCGAGGATATCACCATCATCGAAATAGACGATGCGCGACTTCTGCCTTTCGAGAGCGTCGAGGACGCTGGTGACGTTGAGCAGCCAGACGTCCTCGCCCTTCAGCGGCAGAAGCCGCCCGTACCGCGTCAGCACCGGCGCGAGCGCTTCTATGCCATGCTCGGTGATCAGCTTCCTGATCGGCTGGAAGAGCCTCCCTGGCCCGAGCCGACAGCTCGATTCGGCTCCGGCCCGAACGCTTGGCGAGGTACAGTGCCTCGTCGGCCTCCGAGTACAGTCGCTCGAACGGCTCTGGCTGATTCCGATGGCAACGCCGGCTGCCATCGTGATCCGGACCGCGCCGCCGGGCGTGATGAACGGCGTCGTCTCGATCGCCCGCAACAGGTCACGGAGTGCAGCGATGATCTGATCGAGCGAGACGTTCGAGGAAATCAGCGCGAACTCTTCCCCACCGAGGCATCCCGCCAGCCCATAGCTGGCCAGACGTTGGGTCATGATCCTGCCAACCGCCTGAAGGACGGCGTCGCCAGCGCGGTGGCCATAGGTGTCGTTCACCGCCTTGAAGCGGTCGATGTCCGCGATGACCAACACCATCGTCTGCGAGGTTCGGGCTTCGCTTGCCTCCATCAGGGCGCGCCGGTTCGGCAGCCCGGTGAGCGGATCCGTGCGGCTGAGATCCTCCAAGGCGTCCTTGGCACGCTGCCGTTCCCACCGCGCGCGAGCGAACATCGTAGCGACCGGCGTCGCGATCTCGGTCACGGCGACCACCGTCACGGCCCACGACCTGAAGGCGCCGGTCCAACTGGTGAAGAACAGGAGTTGTTGGGCAACATCGATCGCAAGGGCTGCAGCAAGGCCGAACACGGTCACGAAGACGACGTAGCGGACGAGGGCGCGCCTGCTGGCAATCGTCGGCCTCGTCAGACGGGTCAGGAAGGTTCGGACAGGAAGCATCGGTCTTCCCGGCTCCGTTCACGCCGTTACCCCTGATGCACGTCGCCTCGTGAAGCGGCTGAGCATGCTCCCGTGCTTGAGAACCAGACGCTGCGACAATTCTGCACCCGCCGGGCTGTAGCAGCCTTTGACACAGAACGGCCGGTATGGCCATGGTTTGTTCCATGCCGATTCGCAAATCCATGAACGTCTCGCTCACCCCCGAACTCGAACGCTTCGTCGCCGGGCGCGTCGCCTCGGGGCGCTATCAGAACAACAGCGAGGTCGTCCGCGCTGCCTTGAGGCTGCTGCAGGTCCAAGAGAGTAAGGACGTCCTCGGGATCGACGGAGCTGACCCGCAACCGCAACCATCTGAAGCTCCGTCATCCATGACCCCCAATGCCGACCCGTTTGCTTCGTAAGCTTCTCCAGTCGGACCGCGAGCGCTTCCTCGAGAGCCTGCTCGAGAGCGCGACCGACTACGCCATCATCACCCTCGATCTCGGCGGGCGGATTACCGCGTGGAACAGAGGGGCCGAGCAGGTGCTGCGCTGGTCTGAGGCCGAGGTGCTGGGGCAGAACGCCAGCCTGTTCTTCACGCCTGAGGATCGGGACGCAGGTGCTCCGGCCAAGGAGATGGAGATCGCGCGCGATTATGGCCGGGCCTCTGATGAGCGCTGGCATGTCAAGAAGGGCGGCGAGCGCTTCTGGGCCAATGGCTCCCTGATGCCACTCGTCGACGAGGCGAGTGACACGATCGAAGGCTACCTCAAGATCCTGCGCGACCGCACGGAGCAGCGGCTGGCCGAGGAGAAGACCCGCCAGAGCGAAGCCTTCCTGCGCGGCGTGCTGGAAAGCTCAGGCGACTGCATCAAAGTCCTCGACCTTGAGGGGCGGATCGAGTTCATGAACGCGGGTGGCTTGCGGGGCATGGAGGTGGAAGACCTCTCCGCGATCCTCGGCCGTCCGTGGGCAAGCCTCTGGGAGGATGACGGCACTGCCGCGGCTGAGGAGGCTATGGCGGCGGCCAAGGCTGGAGGTGCCGGGCGGTTCACCGGCTTGGCTAAGACCCTGAAGGGCTCGCCGCGCTGGTGGGACGTGCAGGTGACGCCGATCGCGGGCTCCGACGGCCGGCCGGACAGGCTGCTGGCGATCTCGCGCGACGCGACGGATCGCAGGCAGGCTGAAGCCGCCTTGCGCGAGACGGTCGAGCGCTACAGTCTCGTCACCCGCGCCACCAACGACGCGATCTGGGACTGGGACTTGGTCCATAACCACGTCCAGTGGAATGAGGCCCTCTACACAGCGTACGGCTACAACCCGCACGAGATCGAGCCGACCGGCGAGTGGTGGATCGCCCAGATCCATCCCGATGACCTTCAAGAGGTGGAGAACCACATCCGTGCCGTGATCGCCGGCAATGGGGATGAATGGAGCCACGAGTATCGCTTTCGGTGTGCCTCCGGGCACTACGCGACGGTCCTCGACCGCGGCTATATGGTGCGGGACGCAGCCGGCCAGCCCATTCGTATGATCAGCGCGATGCTCGACATCACCCGCCGCAAGCGGGCGGAGCAGGAGCTCGAGGTGGTCCATCACGAGCTTGGCCATCGGCTCAAGAATGTGCTGACCATGGTCCAGGCGATCGCCTCCCATACCCTGCGCAACTCCCCCTCCATGGATGTGGCTCGTGAAGCCTTGGCGGCGCGGCTGGTCGCGCTGGGCAAGGCCCAGGATCTCCTCATCAGCAAGAGTGCGGAGGAGGCCGAGATCGGGGCGCTGGTCCACAGCGTGCTCGAGGCTCACCGTGCCTCCGAGCCGGAGCGATTGCGCATCCGGGGCCCACGCGTGCGCCTCAGCCCGCAGGCGGCCTTGTCCCTGGCGCTCATCCTGCACGAGCTCGCCACCAATGCGGTCAAGTACGGTGCTCTGTCCAACGAGCACGGCTACGTCGACCTGGTCTGGACCGTGACGGAGGAAATGCCAGCCTGCCTGGCCTTGCGCTGGTCGGAACATGATGGTCCGCGCGTGCTCGAACCCAAGCGCAAGGGCTTCGGCTCGCGGCTGATCACGCGCGGCCTGCCGGGCGACATCGGCGGCGACGTCAAGCTCAGTTATGAACCGGCCGGCGTGGTGTGCACCATCACGGCTCCGCTCGACAGCCTGGCCGCTTCCGCCGTCTGAGGGATCGCCGCATGAGCCAGGAACCTTCTCCCAGAGGAGAGCTTTGTGCCTATCATGTCCGAGACTGATTCCGCTCCCCGCTACGTCCTTGTCGTCGAGGACGAACCGATGATCCGCATGAACGCGGTCGACATACTGGAGGAGGCTGGCAACGCCGATGCGGCGCTCAGGCTTCTGGAAGCCCGAGCCCACGAGATCGCGGCTCTGTTCACCGACATTCCTATGCCAGGTTCGATGGACGGCATGGCCTTGGTCGCGTTGGTCGCTGAGCGTTGGCCTGACATCCGGCCCTTCGTCACGTCCGGCCACACGACATTCCGGGACGCCGACATCCCCGACCATGGCTGCTTCCTGGCCAAGCCTTACCGGTCGGCCCAGCTCACTGCGATTGTCGGCAAAGCGTTTGGATGAGCGCACGCCAGAGCCCGATTGCGGACCGCCCCTATGCGTCGTTAGCCAGAAATGACCGCCGGTCGGCCTCACTGAGTTTCGCGATCAGGGGGAGGAACCGCTTGGGCGGGGGTTCCTTCAGATAGCTCTTGTAGAGCTTGCGCAACGCGATCCCCAACATACGGATACTCTCGCGCTGCGAGAACGTCAGCGCTGCAGGGACGGGACTGCCACGGCTATCTGTATCAGACATGGACGTCTCGCCCCCAATCCCGCTCAGGTTCATAGGAGGCGAACACGCACCGGCGCGAACAGGTTCCCATTGCGTGACCTGTGCCAGTCCAAGCGTCCAATTTCAAACCCCCATCACCGTCACTCCATCCGATGAACGATCCCGCCGAGATCTGGGAATAGACGGATGCGGTGCCTTCATTCGCGTCGCGCCCCGGGCCTTTCGCTGATCCGCCCCGCTGTGCCATAGATGCCCGTCATGCAAGAGCCCGACCCCAGACAACGGACGAAACTCCTCAAGCTCGGAACGCGGCAGTGCCGCTTCATCGTCTCGGAGGACCTGCGCAGCGCCGTGTGCTGCGGCACCCCGACACCCGAAGGATCGAGCTGGTGCGACTGGCACCGAAGGCTCGTCTACGTTCCGGCACAACCCCTGAAGATCCGGCGCGAGGCGCTGGTGTCATGAGCCGGACGGGCCGCCTGATTCCGGCCCGGAGCGCGCAAGTGACAGTTTATGCGCTGTCCCCTTAAAAGTCCTGCTCCCTCCTGCAAGTGCCCGCTCAATCAGATCACTCGCCTCAGCCTTTCAGGAGTGTGCTCCTGACGACATCCCAGACCTCGCGGTTCTGGCCGATGAGCAGGCCGGGCCGCTGATCCGATGGCCGGTACTCGGATCCATCGAGGCGGGCGACATGCCCTCCAGCTTCCTCGACGAGGAAGGCCCCTGGCGCGTGGTCCCACGGCAGAAGCCGCCAGAACATCAGGAAGTTCTGCATCCCTTGGATGATCGACGGATAGTCCACGCCAGCGCATTTGGCTCCGGGCAGCACCTCAGCGAGCCCGGGCGATCCCGCCGCCACCTGCTCCTTGAGCTCCTCAGGCAGGAACCGCGTGAGTACGGAGCCGCGGCATTCAGAGGCGGTCAGAGATGCCGTCGACGCACGAACCCGGACGCCGTCGATGAAGGCTCCATCGCCGCGGGAAGCCACCGACAGTTGACCGCTGACCGGGTCCAGGAGCCACGAGGCCGTCGTCTGCCCATCCTGCAGGAGCGCGACCATGATGGAGAAGGCAGACGAGCCGGCCACGAAGTTGGCGGTGCCGTCGAGCGGGTCGACCAGCCAGACTAGGCCTTCGTCGAGCCCGTCCATCAGCGACAGATTCGTCGCGACGGCTTCCTCTCCGACGACGCGTGAGCCGGGCAGGAGCGCCGCCAACCTGGGGCTGATGATCTGCTCGGCCTCCCTGTCAGAGACCGTGACGACCTCGCCGGGCGTCTTCTCCTCGACGTCGCCCGCCAGCAGCTTCCGATAGCGCGGCAGGATAGCCTCGGCAGCGGCCTGGCGCAGGATCGTCGCCACCTCGTCCATCACGTTCGAGCGCATCGAAGTCTCCCCTTGGTGCCGTCATTGTCCCGGCGAACCCTTAGCCAATAGCAGCCGAAACCGTCAGCTCCGGTCCGGAGAAGGGCCGGTCCTTAATGCCATGCTGCCCATGCCCGATGCTCCACCGGTCCGGCCAGCGCAACGTCTCCAGCCCTGTCGCGGAGGCGGCTGCAAGCGAGGTCCATCGCTTATCACCCCAAGGCCGATACAGGACACCGCCCGGCCCCATGTCGGGGTTGATTGCGAGATGCAGGTCGAAGTGTTCGTCGGCTGGAAAGCTGGGACCGATCCAGTAGTGTGGACTCCGGCCCGGCTCGCGTCCCATGATCAGGGTCAGGGTCTGCCGCGGCCCCTGCAAGCCAATCCATACCGGGGCGATGCTTCCAGGAAAGAAGGCGGTTAGCAGCGTCTGCCTCGAGCTGACGGCTTCGGCTGCCGTGCGGCCCCGGAAGCGGAACTCGACCCTGCGGCCCGATTGTAGTCGTCCGGTGAGCGACGCAGGCCCCTCTCCTCTGGTGAGGTCCCGCCACCGTTCGTCGGGGAACGGTGCCATCGGCCATGTCAATCGTTCCCGCGCGGTCCCGTCCGTATCGAGGACTTGATAGCGCAGTCCATGTTCGTCGAGGGCCGCCTGGACGCAGTGGAGATACTCGACGCCTTCAGGCATCCGGTGAGCCGTCCCGGCTCCTGCCGTGCAGATCTGGAGCACACCTCGGTGGACCTGCACGTCGAAGGCCAGGATGTGGCTGCATAGGTAAGCGAGCACGTCCGCCTCCACCAGGATGTCCCAGAGGCGGTTGGCGTGCTCGGGTCCGATCTCGCGCTGGTAGGGTCCGGAGAAGCCGTTGACCGGGTAGACGGGATGGTGGCCCAGAACGAGCTTGTGCTGGGCATCCGCATGCTGGCGCAGCACGCCTTCCAGCCACTCGGTCTCGACGTGGCCTTCGCCGCCCAACCCGGTCCAGAGGGTGTGAACGAAGACCAGCAGGAGGTCGCCGCGACGGACCCAGTAGGACAGCCCCTCCTGCCCCGGCGGCCCGTTCCGAGGCAGGTCGAGGATTTCCCGGAACACGTTCTCACTCATGGTGTCGTAGGCCGTGTGGTTGCCGGTGGTGTGCCAGAGCGGGATCGTCTGGCGGTCGAGCCAGCTCATCTCCTGGTCGAGCCAATGCCGCCACTGCGCCCGCAGCGCGTCGCCATCGGCCGTGAGGCCGATGATCTCGTCGCCCGGGAAGAGGATGAACTCCGGCTGCGGCCGCAGCCGCTGGATCACCGCGTTGACCGAGGCGAAGGTCGTCTCATGAGTGGCCCCAGGAACACCGGAGCAGGCGTCGCCGTACAGGACGAACTGGTGGCCTGGCGTACGCGGCAGGAAAGCCGCGATGTCATCTTGGGGCATTTCCGCTCCAGTCCAGGAAAGAAGAAGTTGGAAATGCCTTGCCTTCGACGATTTGAGAACTGTCGCACCAGGCTCGGAATTGTAGCTCCCCGGCAAATTCCACATCAGTGGCTGGGCGGACCGACGGGATGCGGCTGTATCAAGCTATTGCTGTGGCAAAAAATGCCACAGCTAAGTCGAGTACTCGACGGACAAGCGGGACATTCTCTGACATGGTGCCACCCTGCACACTGTGGACCTGAACAAGGACGGCGTCGAGACCATCCTGGCCGCGGTATGGGATACCAATGCAACATGGGATTATTCCGGGCCTGGTGCCCTTCGACGGCAAAGTAGGATCTGATGTAATTAGGCCCAAACTGGAAGCCAACGGAGAGTATCCTCATGAAGCAGTATGTCGGGTTGGATGTATCGCTGGAGCAGACAGCCGTCTGCATTGTCGACGAGCAAGGAAAGGCGCTCTGGCGTGGCAAATGCGCCTCGACGCCCGAGGCCATTGCTGCAGTCGTTAAAGCGAGAGCCACGCATGTCGAGCGCATTGGCCTGGAAAGCGGCCCACTGTCGACCTGGCACTGGCATGAGTTGAAGAAGCGCGGCTTGCCTGTGATTTGCCTGGATGCGCGCCATGCGAAGGCGGCGCTGTCGCTGCAGGTGAACAAGACCGATCCCAATGATGCGCTGGGGCTGGCGCAGATCGTGCGCACGGGCTGGTACCGGGAGGTCACCGTCAAGAGCCTGGATAGCCAGGTGATCCGCAGCTTCCTCAGCTCACGCGCTCGCTTGGTGGAGGTGCGCGTGGACCTGATCAACCAGATCCGAGGCATGCTCAAGCCCTTTGGTCTGGTTGCTGGCAAGGGAGGCCGTCAGCCCTTCATCGACCGTGTGCGCGAACTGGTGGCCGATGGGCCGCTGAAGGATGCGGTTGAGGCACTCCTGAGCGCCTTGCAGGAGGTCAGCCGACAAATCGGCATCCTCTCCCGTCGCCTCATGGGGCTGGCGCGCCAGGATCAGGCGGCTCGCCGCCTGATGACGGCTCCCGGTGTCGGCTCTCTGGTTGCGTTGGCTTATATCAGTGTCATCGACACACCAGACCGATTCTCGAGCTCGTCCAGCGTAGGGGCTTACCTTGGCCTGACCCCACGACGGTACCAGTCGGGCGAGATCGACCGAAGCGGTCGGATCTCCAAGTGCGGCGATCCGTTGCTGCGCACGTATCTGTTTGAAGCGGCCGGGATCCTGCTGAACCGGGTCTCGCGCTGGTCTGCGCTGAAAGCCTGGGGCACCCGGCTCGCCAAGAAGGTGGGCGGCAAGAAGGCGACCGTCGCGGTCGCGCGTAAGCTGGCGGTGCTCCTGCACCGGATGTGGCGTGACAACACGGACTTCCGGTGGGCGCGCCAGGAAGAGCAGCCCGCATGAGATAGCCGCCTCAAGAGATCCGCCAGATCTGGCGGTACGATGTCCCTTGTCGGGACGAGGCAGCAGCCATCGCGTGGGCACCGTTGCGGCCTGAAACCTAAACCTCAGGGAGCAGATTGACCGCGTATGCAACATGGCGAGGCTGAGGCTTCCGATCCCATCATGCGGCAGCCAATGCTGACCGCGGAGAGAACCATGACCCGACAGGTGATATCAGCCGATCTGACGGAAAGGGCCATTCAAAGGGCTTGACCAGAATCCCCGGAATAAGAGAACATCCTTCCCCGTCACCCCGGGGTCGACCCCTCTGTGGCCCGGCTTCTTGTCAGCAACCGCCTCTTGGCCTCGCTGCAGCCCAAGGACCGTGCGCTGCTTGACCCACATCTCGAAGCTGCAACCCTCTAGCAGGGTGAAGTTCTGTTCGAGCCGGGCGACGATGTCACGCGCAGATCGCGATTCATGAAACAAGCTAGCTTTCGGAGGAGCTCTATCCTTGCCGCCACGGCGGATCAGAACCGTCCATTCGGGCAACGAGGCCGCCCATGTCCTTTCGCTTCCAGAAACGAGCTCAGCGCGGCTCTTCTGGGCCGCGCTGAGCTCAGGCAGATCAGTCCTTCGCGACGACCTGGCCGTTGGCATCGACCTTGATCTCTTGGGTCTTGTCGGCCGTGGCCACGTCGATCTCGTACTGGACGGCATTGCCCTCACGCTCGACCTCGGCATCCGTCGCCTTTCCACCAACCCGCTGCTCGGCTGCCGCGATCGCATCCTTCAGCGAGACCTTGGCGCTCTGGAAGTCCGCCGGCTTGAGACGCGTGAAGTAGCGCTCAAAGGGCTGATTCTCTGTCTCGACAACCTGTCCCGAGTTTGCGTCCAGCTTGAACTTCGTCAGCTTGTCGCCCGTGTTGCTGAGCACCTTGATTTCGTACTGCCCGCCGCCATCCTTGACCTCGAACTCGGCTTCCGTCGCTCGGCCCTGACCTTGCTTTTCGGCCGCCTCGACCGCTTGGCTGAGAGAGACCTTCGCGCTTCGCGCAGCCTGAAACTTGTTTGAATCGCGGGTCACTCCGGCGGGAGCACCAGCAGCTGGGGCAGGAGGCGTTTGAGCAAAAGCAAGAGAGGTGGTCAGCGCCAGCGCGCTTCCGGCGAGGACGAGTTTCAGCATGAACAGCTCCTGTGTTGTTGTCTAGCTTGGCAACAACGCAGCTGTGCTTTGTGGGTTCATCCAAACTTCATCCTGCACCGCATCTTTTTCGGCAGACGGCCCGCATCAAATCGGCGCTGTCTCACGTCGTCCTCGCTTCTGCTCATCGAGATTGATATCCGCAATGAGTTTGGCATCCGCATTACGGGTTGATGCAGTCAGAGGTCGATCTGGCGCTAGATTTCGGCCGCACGCTCGTCGACGATCGCCTCGGGAGCGACACAGCCGCGGAACCGCATAGATGAACAGGTACTCGCGGTTTTCGATACGCCGCTCATCTGAACAGCAGCCTAACCGCATCGGAGTACCGGCAACACGCCGACGAGTGTCGGGCCCTCGCCAAGCCGTGCCCAACGGGGAGCCACGCATCCAGCTTCTGGAGAGGGTGAGGACGTAGGACCGACTGGCGGACGATCGCGACGCTGAGATCCAGAAGCGTTCCGAATAAAAGTCAGGAACAGCGCAACAGGAACAACTAGGCGCCGCCGCTTTCTCCTACGTACAAAGTGAGACGCAGACCGCGCGCCGTGAAAGATTATCGTAGTCGGAAGCCCGGCCGATCGACCTCGTCTGTTGCCCTCAGCCGACCACCGCCTCGGTAGCGGCACATGGAGATTATGTGCGGATGCGCGACACAATAGAAAGGGCGGCTCAACGGCCGCCCTTTTTCGTGCAGAGACGGGTTAACGAACCACCTGAACGATCCGGCGCGTGCCCGGTTCGACGAGCACAGGAGTATCGTTGACGACCGTATAGCGGTAGCCCTTCACCCCATACTCTGCTGGCACCTCATAGTAGGTCACACCTGCCTCCGGCAGAACCGCGCCGACGCGCACTTCTTCCTGATAGCGGTAGGAGGGGGCACTCTGGGTGACGACATACTGCCGGAACTGAGGCTGCTGCTGGTCAGCGATACCGCCAACAATGGCGCCGCCGACGGCTCCTACGACAGCTCCGACCGGACCACCGACAATTGCGCCGCCAACAGCCCCTGTCGTTGCGCCTGCCGCGGCACCGCCCGACTGAGCAGAGGCGCCGATTGGCGCCATGACCGCAGCGACTGCGCCCGCAAGAAGAAGCTTCTTTAACATATCAGGTTACTCCAATAGCCGATGCTAAGCCTTAACCCGCTTGAAGCATGACAGTTCCGGCACAATCGGAGATGACCGGCATAGTGACACGTCTGCAACTCACTGCGCATCGGTGGTCAGGCTTTACGCAGTCGCGGTGCCGCCCGTTGATGAGGGCACGGCTTCCATGTCCGACCTGCTGCACCAGCACTTGCGGCTGGCCGGCAACAGCAACCTGCGCTCGTTTGCCGTCGTGTCCGCTTCTGCCGGCGTATCGGCGATCGGACCCATTGGTCGTGCGAGCAGACCGATATGGCGTTGCTCATCGGAAAGCTCACCGTCCTCATTCATGACCGGATGGTCGATCGCAACTAAGAGGCTGGTGAGCAATTATCTTTCTTTCCGCGTGAGGCGGCGCAGCAAAATGCGGCTCATCGCAAGATAAAGCAGCATCTCGCCGGTCTCGACTAGGCGTTCGTAGTCCTTGGCGAGGCGGCGGTTGGTGGTCAACCAGGCGATGGTCCGCTCAACGATCCATCTGCGTGCGAGCACGTGAAAGCCACTCGGCCGTGTTGGGGGCTCCGCGTCGGCCCGCATCCAGACGCCACCGCTCCACCAGTGTTGCGGAATGGATAGCTTCCATCCGAGCGCTCTGCACAGCCAATCCTTCAACCCTCGATAAGCCGTGTCCGCCCACATGAGCTCGATAACCGGGAAGAGATGCTCTAAACCCTCCAACAGGAGCTCGGCGCCCGCGCGGTCATGGATGTCGGCCGGATGCACCTTGTTCTTCAGCAGCGTTCCTTGCGTATCAACGAGCAAGTGACGCTTGCGGCCCTTGATCTTTTTGCCACCATCGTACCCACGTGGTCCACCCATCTCAGTGGTTTTGACCGACTGACTGTCGATGATCGCCGCTGTCGGCTGAGGAGCCCGGCCAATCATGCGGCGATAACTCTCGCGCAGCACTCGCGTGACCTGCTCCCACGTCCCGTTCTCGCGCCACTGGGCATAGTGATAGAACACGGCGTAACGCGGAGGGTATTCGTGCGGTAGCAGCCGCCACTGGGCGCCGGTGCGCAGCAGATAGAAGATGGCGTCGGTGATGCGTCGGAGCGGATAAGTCTGCCGTCGCCCGGCGGGATGGCTGCGGGTTATCAGCGGCTCCAGCAGCGCCCATTCCGCATCAGTGAGATCGCTGGCGTAGGAACTGACATCCATGGCACGGGCTCCTCAAACGTGAAACAGCCCGCATCCGCCTCCGCGGCCCAGCACCAAACCTATTCTGAATCAACCACTTGGCTCGAGCAATAAAATTGCTCACCAGCCTCTAATACCCAGCCAGGGAATTGCTGACTCGGATTTGCGTCGGGGCGCCTGACGTGATTCACTGCGGAGCGGGGGCGTTGTTGAGGGGATCAGCATGGCTGCCCTCCGGATCCGCCAGGACTACTCACCATCCGACTTACGCCAACGGGCTGCTCGTGAGAGGGACACCCGGGCCAGCCTGCGGTTGCTGGCCATTGCCAATGCGCTTGAGGGCATGACCCGAACGGAGGCCGCCCGCCTGGCCGGCATGGAACGTCAGGCTCTGCACGATGCCATCCTGCGCTTCAATGCCGAGGGACCGGACGGTCTGCATGACCGCCATCGTTCCGGTCGCCCGGAGCAGCTCAGCCCTGGTCAGCAGGCCGCTCTCAAGGCCCACATCCTGCACGGGCCGGAGCCCGAGCGCGATGGGGTGAGCGCCTGGCGTCTGGTCGATCTGTGCGAGTACGTCGAGCGGACGTATGGCGTGAGCTACAGTGAGTGGGGGCTCTCGTGCCTGCTCAAGCGGCTGGACCTGTCACGGCAGAAGACCCGGCCCTCGCACCCGAAAGGCAATCCGGCCGCCCAGGCGGCGTTCAAAAAAGGAGCTGCCCTCAGCGCTGCAGGCCGTCGCGGCAGAGCATCCTGAGGCGCGTCTTCAGCTCTGGTGCCAGGACGAAGCGCGCTTTGGCCAGAAGGGCCGGACCACCCGCGTTTGGTACGAGCGTGGGGTACGTCCGCCCGGCGTGGTCGATCAGCGCTTCGAGAGCTTGTACCTGTTTGCCGCCTGCCGTCCCGGCACGGACGAGACCTTCGCGTTGGCTCTGCCGCGGGTGAACACCGACGCGATGATGATCTTTCTGGAGCAGTTTGCCCGGCAGCTCGAACCCGGCGTACATGCAGTGCTCGTGCTGGATCAGGCTGGCTGGCACGACGCGCGGGCCTTGCACGTGCCAGAGACGATCACGCTGTTGCCTTTGCCGCCGGCGTCACCCCAGCTGAACCCGGTGGAGCGGGTCTGGCTCTACCTGCGTGAGCGCTATCTCTCGCATCGGATGCTCGACGATTATGAAGCCGTGTTGGACGCGGTCTGCCGCGCCTGGAACCGGCTCCTCGACGAGACAGGCCGTCTCACAACATTGACGGCCTACCCGTATCTCACTGCGTCAGGAATTCCATGAGCGGGTATTACCCAGTACGTAGCTCCAAATGAGCGATCCTGTTCTAGTTGCAGTGACTTTGATGGCTTCTCAATGCGCCGACGCAGTGCAGGGGTAACACTCGGGTGCCCAGAGAGCGAGTAGTCGAGCGGCACTTTCGAAGGGCGATTTAGCCTTTAGATGTTATACTCCGCCAATACCCTCCACTGCCTGCGCTGGCCGATTGGCAAAGCCTTGACCGAGATCCTACTAGATGAATTCGATCGCGAATGAGCGGAGCTCCCGGGTAGGTCCTTGTACACTTCGAAGACCTTGCTCGCCTAAATGAGTTCCTTGAGGATGAGGCTCTTCAGCGACACATTGCTTGTTCTCATCCACGCTCGCGAGCATGAGTCATGGGTGCTACTGAGACTCAGAACGTCACTCCATGAATCTTCAATTGAGGGTAACTCCAAGTTTGATCGGAGCTCTATTGAGCGCGGGCCATCCAGGTACTACCGGAAGCTGTCTCTACCTGCGGCACGAAATCTTGGTGAAGTATGTCAAGCGAAAATCGGAACGTGGGCTACGTATCGTCCTCCCCGAGTCGAGATCCCATAGCCAATTGCGAACAAAATCATCGTCACTGAAATCTTTTACATCAACTGATTGGTCGAGCGTCGCCGGCTTGAGACCCTGCAGAGCGCAGAAAGCTCGTTGGCTGCGCTGTTCGTCACATCGATCGTTCCCGCAGGCTGCATAAAGGATAGAGATGCGGGGGGAGCCAGGGGTCCTGGCGTCGAGGTAAGCGTACACCGGATTTTCGAACACAAAGGCCGGATATCGCATCGGATCTGGCTTCATGTAGTCGTGGACAAGTTGCCGCCGTTGAATATCGACATCTCTCACATTCTCTTCGGGGGGATCGCCGATGCGAGCGAAATCTCCTGCGAGACATCCGGTCGGCCCAGAAAGAAGCTGCCATCGCATTTTATAACCAGTTGCTAAGATGGTAGCCCTATAGTGACATCGTCGGTCCTGCACTTCTACTCTGATGTTACCGCCGAAGGAACCGTCATTCTGTATCGAGCCTTGGCCACCATTTCCGAGCCAAATGGTCCATCCACCAAGTGCGTCTGGCCTAATCTTGATGTTGTACCCGGTGTCGTTGTTCCAGTCCCCGGAGATGCGCTCCAATTGGGCATACGAAGGCGACGCGCCTGCAAGCGCAAGCATCACAAGGAGAAGGGTTTGCAGCAGAATTCTGGACCTAACACAGAAGTATGAACCTTCCATTGCGCCATCCCCCAGAATAGTCACGAGGTCGATGCCTTATATATTGCATTTTCCTTTTTGACGAAGGAACCTGCAAGTATAAAGCTTAATCATCGGTACTTTATGCGCCACCATATCATGAGGGGTGGTTATGAAGTTACTTACTGGGAATGCTTGCGGCAAACGTATGCTATCGTCCGCCCTAATGGTCGGCGCTCTTATTTTCCTACAAGCAGTTTTGGCCTCTAATGCACGTGCCCAAACTAACATCCCTTATTGTGTGGCCGAGATCGACACTTGGGACTACTCGATAAACAATAAGCTTCTGACTATCGTGGCGCGGGTCCGCGTGGAAGGCGAGGAGGCGCTACCACGTAGGATCTATGTCAAGTTCGGAGGGCAAGGTATCCGTTACTCTGGACAATTTCAGGTACCGGCGATGATCGATGCCATTGGGACCGGCATGGTTAGAACCAATACATCCTTCGTCCAAGTTCGGATGCAAAATTACGATATCGATGAAGTGCTGAGCCTCGAGCCGCTCTCGGCTGATTGCTACGCTAATCCTGCGTTCTGAGCAGTGATTAGCCATCAAGCCTAGGCCCGGCGGCTCGCAGAAGGGGTTTGTCTTAGATTAAGATTGCGGAGGTGGCGCATGCAAATGGCTAGAACTTGGGTGACGAGTGTCGTAATCACCATCGCGGCCGGTTCCGCAGCATATGCCCAACAAGGAATCGGACGCATCGAAGGGCAATGGAGCAATCAGAGCGGCTACAACATCACCATCCAGCGTGATCAGTTTGGCGGATGGGACTTGTGGGGCAGCGCCGGCCAAGGCTCAATCCAAAGAGATGGTTATCGTGGCGGCAATATTCGCGTCGAAGCGGAGTCGATGTCGTGCTGGTTCCGGGCGACCGTCTTGCGTGGCGAGCAGGATATGCGGTGGCAACTGATTGCAGCCCGAGGTGACCGGTGCAGCGACCTGCGTGGAATTTTTAACCGAGTCGCTGATTAGCTGAGGCGACCGGGGCTCTCGGTAATTAGGAAGCCTCACCATGAAATTAAGAGCAGCGCTCCCGCTCACTGTCGCACTGCTAGCTCCCGCGCACGCGCAGCAGTGGTTACCGCCCACTGGACTGTGGGTGGACCCAACCGGAGAGTCCATCAGATTTGACAGGGATATGAATTTCACCCATTCAGCAATGGGCCAAGGGCGGGTTGAATTAACTAACAGGAACGGCGGGAATCTTGCTCTGCACTTCAGGGACGTGGAGTGTTTATATCTGGTGACCCGACTTTCCAACGGAATGCTCAACTTCGGATTACGTCAGGCCGCTGCCGATAAGGAACAGTGCCCGAAAGGGCAGTTTGCGAGGGCGGCGGATGATAACAAGTTAACTGAAACCCGCGGTCCGCCGCTTCAGCCAGTGCCGCCAGCTCAGAGCCAGCAAGCCCCCTCCGATGGGAGACTAACGGTCAAGCAGATCATATTCGAGCCTGCTGGTAACAACTTAGGTCGGAGTGGACGCGTGGTATTTAGCTTCTCGTCGATGAAGTTTAGTTTTGAAGTCACCACACCCTTCGACGACGCAACGTCACCAGCCGAAGCTGTCACTGGGGCGTTGAAGGAGTTACGCGGCACGGCGCAGTCGCTCTCAGATTCCGCGCTAAGATTTCAGATCCAGCCGTGAGTGGTGCCCGCGACAAGTTCAAAGGAGATGTTGGCCTACTAGGTAATCAACAACCAAGCCCAAATCGGCTGACGAGAAGCGCAACGGATGTCAGCCATTGATTATCCTGCATCAGGCGGGAACAGGCAGTAAGCGATGTCTTCAGGCCACGGCCTTGAGGTCTGGCGCGGTGGCATAGGCCCACGGCAGCAGATCATCGATGCGGGTGTTGAGATGGCCCGCGACGATGCGGCTTAGCACGTCGGAGAGATAAGCCTGCGGATCCACCCCACATAATTTGCAGGTCTCGACCAATGAGGCGATGATCGCCCAGTGCTCGCCACCGCGATCCGAGCCGGCAAACAGCGCATTCTTGCGCGTCAAGGCCAAAGGCCGAATCGCCCGCTCGACCACGTTGGAGTCGATCTCGATCCGCCCGTCCTCCACAAAGCGGCTCAACCCCTCCCAGCGTGAGAGCGCGTAGCGGATCGCCTCGGCCAGCTTGCTCTTCTGGCTGATCAGACCGAGTTTGGCGCGCAACCACGGCTCGAGAGCGTCCAGCACTGGACGGCTCTTCTGCTGCCGAATCCGGGTCCGCTCCGCTGCACCGATGCCACGGATCTCGCTCTCGATGCGGTAGAGCTCCGCAATCCGCGTGAGCGCTTCGCTGGCAATCGGCGCCGCGCCGGCCACCGCCAGCTCGTAAAAGCGCCGCCGCACATGCGCCCAACAGAATGCGAGGGTGACCTGATTGCCGCCCGCCAGGGCTCGGTAGCCGCTATAGCCGTCCACCTGCAGCACGCCGGCAAAACCGGACAGATGCTCAATCGGCCGGACCGCCTTGCGATCCGGCGCATACACGTACGCCACTCCAGGCGGGTCCGTGCCGCCCCACGGCCGGTCATCGCGTGCATAAGCAAACAGCTGACCGGTCTTGGTCTGGCCGCGGCCAGGATCGAGCACGGGCGCGGTGGTCTCATCGGCAAACAGTCTCGACGAGGCTTTCAGCTGCGCCAGCAGGCGGTCATGCACCGGCCGCAGGTGCCAGGCAGCCCGGCCGACCCAATCGGCCAGGGTCGAACGATCCAAAGTGATGCCCTGACGCGCGTAAATCTGAGACTGCCGGTAGAGCGGCAGATGGTCGGCGTATTTCGACACCAGCACCTGCGCGACCAGGGCATCGGTGGGTAGCCCGCCTTCGATCACACGGGCTGGAGCGGGGGCTTGCACCACTCCATCTTCGCAGTGGCGGCAGGCATATTTGGGCCGGCGTACCACCAGCACGCGCAGCTGCGCCGGCACGATGTCGAGGCGCTCGGAGACATCCTCGCCGATGCGGTGCAGGAGGTTGCGACAGCAGGGACAGGCTGGATCCTCGATGTCGATGATCGTCTCGATGCGCGGCAGATGGGCCGGCAAGGATCCGCGGTTCCGGCGCCGCTGGGCCGCCCGGTGTTTGCGCTCGGCCGGGTCCGCTTGCTCGTGTTGGGCGCCTTCAGCGGCTTCGGCCTGTTCGGCCTCCTCCAGCCCGAGCAGCAGTTGATCCTCGGGCAGGCTCTCGGCTTTGCGGCCGAAGCGGTGGCGCTGCATCGCCTTGATGATCTGCTCCAGCCGCTCGGCCCGCGCCCGCTCGGCCAGGAGCATGGCCTTGAGCAGATCAGGATCGTCGGGGAGGGTTTGCATCGCGCTGGTCACAAACCGAAGTGAATCATGCTTCGACAGGAGCCGCGATGGCTCTTATGGATGGGCGCGTCCGATCAGCTGGGCTCCAGTGGCACGGATGTCGGTCGTGGCGCATGCACGCGGCGCCAGTCCAAACCTTCGAGCAAAGCCGAGAGTTGAGCCGCCGACAGGTGAAGGGCACCGTCCTGCACCTTGGGCCAGCGGAACTCGCCATCCTCCAATCGCTTGGCGACCAGCACGACACCGGTGCCATCCCAGAACACCAGCTTGACGCGATCCGCGCGTTTGGCGCGGAAGACGTAAACAGTCCCGGAGAACGGATCGGCTCCCATGGTCTCGCGCACGAGCGCAGCGAGGCCATCAGCGCCTTTGCGGAAGTCGACGGGCTTGGTGGCCACCAGGACGCGGACAGTGCCGGTTGGTCCGATCATCGCAGGCTCTTGAGGGTTTGCAGCACGAGGGCCAGTGTCGCTCCATCGACACCGGGCGGGACGCGGATGACGACGCCCTCCACGACAATCTCGATGATCGCCTCCCGGCAGGCGGCCGGCGTGGGCTGCGGCGTGTCAGGGCTGACAACAACTGGGGTAAAGATCAGCGGATGATTGTCAGCCTCTCGCTTGGCCTGACGACGCCAGGTGAACAGGTGCTGGGGCGACATGCCATGACGGCGGGCCACTTCGGACACCACCGCGCCCGGCGCCATGGCTTCCTCCAGGATCCGCGCCTTCTCATCGGCTGACCAGCGCCGGCGTCCGCCGGCCCCGGTGATCACTTCCAGACGCCGCACGGGCCGCGGCGGCTCAAGCATATGGTCAACCATCGACACAAAACGATCCTCAATCCAAGATCGTCAGTCTCGCTGCTCAGACATGCGAATGTAAGGTGCGGCTGGAACACCGCTTACAACAGGCATGGGGAACAACGTCGTAGAAAATATTAGAGCATCGGACGCTTTGTCGGACCCGCCCGGATCCCACCTCTGCCCAACGGAGAGGGCTGGGGTGTTGTGGACCCGTCTTTCAGTCTGATGCTCTAGCGTCTTATTCACAAGGTCATGGAGTACGCACGAACCTATGAGATTTCGTTATGATCGCGCTACGCCTCCAAATCTATACCTCGGATTAGAAGCCTGAATGGGCCTACAACGTAAATTACTTTCTAGAAACTATTCGAGAAAGCTACATGACCTTAAGGGTTCTGTTATTATGCGTATAGTAGTCACCAACTGTGTATTTGTCGTTGTTTAGCTCCTCTGCTATCATAGATGTTGCGATGATTACTTGGTGTTCTGAGAGCGCCGCTTCAGATTTTTTTTGGAGCTGAATTTGGAAGTTCTTACTTCTTTGGGGCTCCATTCCTTTGTCTTCTACAGTATCCATAATCAGGAGCCGAGGATGGTAGAACGTGCTATCGTTTGCGGCTGCATACGCAAACGCTGCAAGAAAGCTGTTCTTCAGATACACCATGGAGCTAGCCGAGAAGAAGCTGTCACCATTTACAGCAACTCTGTTCCCATCGAATTCAAAGTCAACATTGCGTGCATTGTCGAACGTACTCTGCCTCGCCAAATCGTTTCTTAGGAAATCAATAACAATCCTTTCAATCTTCTGCCGAGCATTCGAGATGCGCTCTCTGTTTCGGTTGCTTTCGCGCTCAATTAATGCGGACAGGTTGTCTAACTCCGCCTGGAGTTTTTCCCGCTCGGATGAAAGCTCTTCGAGTTGGGAGATTATCTCGCTTCTTCCAGCAAGCTCCTCCAGCTTTTTGATCAAATATCCAACCTCTCTGTTGAGGCTGCGCAGCTCTGCCCGCATTGCAGTTGTAGGAGTTTTCACAGACACTCGGTAATGTCGGTTCGCTTGCTCCCACAGCTCCTTTTCTCTCGCGAGCTTTGATCTCAACTCACGGATCTCAAGGTCACGCAATGCTTGCAATTCAAGGGACTGCTCCCTCTGGCGGCTGAACTCATTGATCAGCTTCAGCGAGCGGGAGCGTGTCCGCGACTTCTCGAATGGCTCTTTGCAAAGCGTGCAAGCCCCTTCAACGCCGTGATGCTCAACCGGCTCGAGGCAGGAGGGGCAAAACTGGAATTCAAGCCTCCCAAACTCCTCGATCACAGCATGCGAGCTCTGCAATTGAAATAACTTGTTCTCTATAGCCTCTATGAACTGAGTTGAGTCCGCCTGCTCAAGTGTTTTTTGTGTTATCTGTTCTTCTATCGTAGCTATCAAACTCTGAAGCTCAACGAGCTTCTTATAAGTTTCTTCTTGATCATTTAAAGTCAGCCTATCATCGAACTGAGCATGAAAGATCGCGTTTTCGATCTCTTCAATCTTCCTATTTTTGGCGTTGAGATCAGCTTCAGTCGTGACACGCTCAGCTTCGAGCCATTCCCGTGTTAGAGGGACTTTTTCAGCTGAGTACATCTTCAGAATAGACTTGATCTTTAGATTGACCTCTTTGAAATCCTCGGCAGCCTCTTTGGAGCGTATTTGTGCACGGTAGTACTGATCGCTAAACGCCCCACATAGCAGATCGCCCACTGTCTGGCGCGTCACAGCGTCGTCAAACTGCTGGTACCGAAAAATCTTGTCGATTGGGCTTATTTGATCTGCGTAAAGAAGGCGCAGAATCTGATTCATCGTAATCTTTGTCTGGCTTTCACCAAGCTGAACTTCTGGCAACCCAAGGTATCGAAATAATACTTGAGAGAAACTATCTTTGCTTCCTCGCGCATAAGGATATATCTCCCAGCCTGCTGAAGCTGAAGAAAGCGCCTGGGATAGATCCCCTATGAATAGGCGCATTGGCCGCCCGGGGTGGTTAGCGATCTCACGCGACAATGTTATTGAATTGCCATTAACCAGAGCCTGCAGGTAAATAATGTCGCATTTTAATGCAGCCTCACGCCAATCGAAAAGGTCGCCTCCTAAGCCATAGAAAAGGAAGTCCATGATTGTGGACTTTCCCGAAGAATTTTCGCCGCGGATTATGTTTAATCCCGCGTGAAACTGCTCGTCGAACACCGGCACACCCCGGCTATAAACAACGAGGCGCTGAACCTGCAGATTAGGTTTGAACATAGTCATAGCGGTATTCTTCAAGACCTGTTTTGGCTTTCAGTCCATTGGGACCCGATAGTGGAAGGGTACTCAGCTTTTTCTTGATAAAATCAAAGAGCGCTCTGTTTGCTTCGGAAAACGCATTGACTTTCCCTTCCAGCGATTGAGGCAAGGGTTCGTCTGTCCGTGTAACATTACCACATTTCAGATGTTCCGGAACCAGGAAGCCATATGAACTAAGGCTGTTTAGGGCCGCCAATTGAGCTGGTCGCATTCGTTGGAGCATAATCCGGGGCTCCGGGATCTGCTCGTACTCGTTTTGTACATATATGCGCTTGAGAGCATTACGGTCACGAATGAAGTCCGGGATACTTCGGACACCTTCTATCTTTCCAATTTGCCAAGGAAAGCAGATGTAAAAATCGTATATATAGACCCTCTCCACCTCATAAGTAATCGGGACCGGCTCCTTAAGCAGCGATAACATGCGGAACACCGCATGGAATGGATCTTGAGCTGCACTGTAGGATATATATGTCATCAATGCCACCTTACGTAGCACTTATCAGCAAGCCAATAGATCATGCCTCGAACATGATTTCTATTTATAAATAGACTCTCGCTGCCTTCGCCGATTTCAGAAAATATCTTGTCGATGATATGCTCGTCGATTATTTGCTGAAGCTCGTCATAGGTGATCTCCGATATTTTCGGGCAGACTTTCTCTTCGAATACATCGTGTATTATAGAAAGGAAGTAAGCAAACAATTCTTGAGCCGAGCTAAACTCCTGGTATCGGAGCATGAGTTTGGCGAATTCTTCTTTTCGGCTGATCGCTGTTCGGTATGATATGTTGAAGCTACTTGCCTCAATCTTTGCCTTCAAGCCGACGATCTCCACATCGTCCCGCTGATCTACGAAATATTTAAGGCTTTCAACAAACCGATTTGCAGCATCTCGGTTTTCTTCAGTTATTTGCTTCTCAAGCCTTTTGATCCATAGGGAGACTTGGGTGGTCTCCCTGGCTTGGATGATTGTTGTGGTCTTTATTACATCGCGACCTGCTTGGTCGCCCTGGACCACCGCCCGAGCTTGATTCGCAAAATTGCTACTCATGAAACTTTATTTCTTTATATCACGTCCTGCTTGATCCCCTCCGACCCGGCTGGTTCGCTGATCCGCGAAGTTGGCGTTCTGCCCCTGTCGGATCCTTTGAAAGGCCAGCGTAAATCCACTCCCCAAGAGGAATCCAAGCACGCCCGTGATCCACTCGATATACTCTTTTAGATGTTCCATAGTTTCTCACGCCCCGAAGTTTTTCGGCTTATCACAGCAATGAGTAACTGAAAATAGACCCATTCAAGCATCGACAGCTGAATCACTCTTAGCCGCAATCAGGATCCGGATGAGATGCCTTAGCTTTCTGCTAAACTTGAAGCTTAAGGATTTTAGAGCTTCAGCGTTTACCCCAAGGGTTACCCCATCACTCGCAGTCCGAAGGTAAATTGTTGAGGAAATCAGCTATCTTGTTGAGAAACTGGCGATCCCGGGAAGACTCGAACTTCCGACCTTCGGTTTAGGAAATGGTTGGTCGGCAACCGCAAACACCTGGGATTGTCCCTGACATGCTTCTGGACCGCATCTTATCAACAATCTTCTACAACTAGGAGACGATCAATGTCTGATAAGATTACACTAAAGGTTCTATGCGCCGAGTTGGGTGTGGACCCACGCCTAGCCCGCGAGAAGCTTCGCATCGCAGTTCGTGAACCAAAGAAATATCCTAACCTCTCGAAAGGGCATAAGCCGCGTCAGCCTTGGGAATGGGCTAAGGGATCAAGCGCTGAGACTGAGGCACGTACCGCCCTCGCCTCTTGATAGGCTAGCAGCGAGCTCAGGGATCAACACTAGCTCCGTGTGACCCCATTTGTGACCCGAGACTGAAACGACAATAGGCGCCTATATGGCGCCTTTGAGCTAAGATCCTAATCCGTATCGGTAAATTTGGTAGCGGAGGAGGGATTTGAACCCCCGACACAAGGATTATGATTCCTCTGCTCTGACCAACTGAGCTACTCCGCGCCGCTGGTGCGCACGGGAGTAGGTTGCCAGCATTGTAAAAGGCGAGTGTGAGCTTCCAAAAACCCTTGCCGGTTAAGGGTTTAAAGTGGTGAGCGCGCTGGGTCTCGAACCCAGGACCCTCTGATTAAAAGTTAGTGCACGCGGCAAAACACTCACTCACATTCTATAACTTTCATACTTCACAAAACCTAAGTCTCACAAAGACATATTGCAATTTGTGCGGCCGTGTTATTATCTTCTCAGATCACCCGCTACCAGGCTCTTTTCGTTACCCCTGCTACCCAGAGCTTAAAACGGAAGTGTGTCGGCGGTCAGGATCTGGAGTGATCAATGGCACGCGCTCTCAACCAGAAGATCATTGAGAACCTCAAGCCGAATCCCGCTAAGAGGGTCGAGATCCCAGACGGAGCGTTGGTCGGCCTCTACCTTGTTATCCAGCCGAGCGGCGCCAGAAGCTGGGCCGTCCGCTACCGAGCTGACGGCAAGCCACGCAAGCTCACCCTCGCCCCCTTCCCTCGCATGGGGCTGGCGGATGCCCGCAAGGCTGCCGGTGAGGCCCTGCGCATCGTCTCGGAGGGCGGTGACCCGGCGGGTGATCGGATCACTCTTGCCAAGCTCAAGGGCATGGAAAGAGCGCCGGACAGCCACCGCTTCGGGCAGGTCCTGGAACGCTTCCTCACAGCCCAGGAGCGTCGCGGCCGTCGCTCCACGGGCGAGATGCGCCGCATCCTGGAGCGGGATGCCCTGCCCCGCTGGCGTAACAAGCCGGTTGCAGAGATCACCGGCGCTGATGTGGTTGAGGCCATCGAGGCGATTGTCGCCCGCGGCTCGCCGGTGGCGGCCAGCCGCTTCCGGGCCTGGTGCTCAAAGCTGTTCGCCTTCGCCGTCGCCATGCATCTGCGGCCCGACAACCCCGCCAAGGGCACCGAGAACCCAATCTCAGTCAGAGACATCCAGCGCGATCGAAGGCTCACAGACCATGAGCTCAGCTTGGTGTGGCGTTGCGCCGAGCAGCTTGGGCCGCCCTTTGGATCGGCGGTGCAGTTGCTGGTTGTGACTGGCCAGCGCCGCAGTGAAGTGTTCGAGGCGACGTGGGGCGAGTTCACTCTGGACACTGCCACCTGGACCATCCGATCCACCCGCTCGAAGAATGGGGCCGAGCACATCGTACCCTTGTCAGACATGGCTGTGGATATCCTGCGCCGCATCCCGCGCATGGCCGGATCACCCTTCGTCTTTACCACCACGGGCTCCTCACCCGTAAGTGGCATCAGCAAAGCCAAAGCGAAGCTCGACCAGCTAATCACAGCAGCGAACGGCGGCAAGGCCATCCCACCGTGGCGGATGCACGATCTGCGGCGGACCTTCGTATCCGGCTGCGCCCGGCTGCGGATCCCATCCGAAGTGACTGAGCGGGCCATCAACCATGTGTCCGAGAGCTTCGGTGGCGTGCGTGGCGTCTACAACGTCCATGCTTACGAGGAGGAGCGTCGCAGTGCGATGCAGGCTTGGGCCAATCATGTCATCTCAGTTGCATCGACCTCGCCCAAAAGCGTAGATCAATGAGGCGTCAATCACCATGGATCGGAATAAAATCGGTAAGGTAGTTCTGGCATACAAGCAGGGGGGCAGCGGCCTCTTCACACGGGATCAGGTTACCAAGCTGCAATCCATGTTGGGGCTGGACGATTACGAAACTGCGTCCGAGATCGCCAGTTTTATCACGTCTGTATTAGGCTCAGTTGACTATCATATCGAGGCTCGGAAGAAGATCCCACGGGACGGTGATGAACAGGAAAGACTTCGCGATATTGCAAAGCTAGCAAGGAAACTGCATCGCCTCCTTGCTAAGGAACCGGCTCTTCAAAGCCTCCTCTCCCGACCCAAGGGACCGAGAGGCGGAAGGGGATTAACACTTGACGAGATTGCGGAGATTGGACGCCGTCCCAAAGAACTCCTGCTGAACCTCGAAATCCTTGCAGAGCAGTCCACTCGCCAAGCGAAAGATGACGCCGAGTTCGCACGCGTCCGCACGCTGCTTCCCAACGTGACCACCAAAGATCCCGAAGGCCAGATCGCAACCCGGATGCTTTGGCCCCACCTCTTTGACATTTGGACGGACATCGGAAAGCGGAAGCTTGCGAAGACGCCTAACGGTCCGGTGCACCGTTTCATAGCCCTTGTGCACGAGGTGGGAGATCTGCCAGAGCCGAAAGCCAGCACGATTGGGAACGCCATCGACCGGCGGAATGGAGTGGCCCCAAAGCCAAGGAAGGCCCGCCCCCGGCGTGGTGGACGCTAGCCCAGAAATCGTTGCTGCCCACAATACAAGTCAGCCGTCAGATCTTTTATGTCTTGTTCATCCTTGACGATGAAGGAGCGAACAAGTTGAGTTCAGCCAAGCAATACATCGTTCGTCGTAACCTTCGCGCCCGCTTTGGCAACATCTCCGAAATGACGTTGTGGCGGTGGGAGCGCGACAAGAAGCTCTCATTTCCGCGAGCTATCGCAATTAACGGCCGTAAGTACTACGACCTCGCGGAGATCGAAGAGTGGGAGCGGACTCGTGCGGCCGCAGGACAAATCCATTTGAGAGAGTGACACAAGGCTCGTGGCCTGCACTTCTGCTTTTGTCCTTCCGACCGGTATTGGGCCGGAAGGCATGACCTGGATAACAGGCACTACTGAACACAGTGGGGCGCCGTTCCCAACCTGACGGTCGGGATAATTGAGATATCAGACCATGAAATCTACTTCAGCGCGCCTCACCGGCGCAGACGGGATCGGCTTGCCTGATCCCAGACAGGGCTGGCCCATTGGGAATCGCCCGCCATCCTCTGACAAGAAAACCGCCGCTCCGGCTGGACCCCGGCGCGGCGGTCGTCAAGGACTTCGAGAGGCCACTGCAAAACCTCTGCGCAAAGAATGCCGAAAAGCTCTCTGCCTGACAAGTGTCGGCCTCACAGCCTGCTTCACTGATGAAGGCCACTTCTATGGGTGGGAGGTCTCGCGATGATCGATCCTGACAACATCACTCATGGTACGCCCGATGCCTATCGGCAATACCTCGCGGAGGTGCTCTGGTTCGCCCAGATCCAAGCCGATCTTGGATCCACCTATGCCGCCATTGGGGATGATGCCGGGCTTGAATACGCTGTCAGGCGCTTGGTTGCCTATTTACGGTCTGTCATAGCCGCCCTCTCGGATCTCAAGACCATGAAGGAGGACGGTCATGCGCGATGAACTGGCCCCTCCCCTTCCAGTCCCAATTGGGTTGAACGAGGCGCGCGTCTCTGAACCAGGAAGTCGCAAGCCGCGCCGCACCGAGGTCCTTGCAGCTCAAGACGGAGTCCTGACCGAAGACTATGCAGCTGAGAGGTTCGCGGAACGCTTTGCGGGTCGCTATCGGTATTGCCACAGCACCGGCGCGTGGTTCGAATGGGACGGCAATATCTGGCGCCGGATCCGCACCAACCGAGTATTCCATGAAGCCCGCCTGCTCGCACGCGAACTCGCACGCGGGCAGGAGGATAAGGTGCGGCAGGCCGCGTTGAAGACAACCTTTGCCTCAGGGGTCGAGCGGTTTGCCAGGGTGGATCCCATGTTCGCTGTGACCATAGAGGCGTGGGATCCCGACCCGTTTCTGCTCGGCACTCCAGCAGGAACGGTCGACCTTCGCACGGGACTGCTCCGAGGTGGTGATCAGGCCGAGGGTATCACTAAGTCGACAGCCGCCGCCCCGTTGGAGGCAGCTGATTGTCTCCTCTGGCTTCAGTTCCTCACCGATGCGACTGGCGGAGACGCTGACCTAATCCGCTTCCTACAACAGTGGGCTGGCTACTGCCTCACAGGGATTACGCGGGGGCACGCGCTCGTGTTCATCTACGGCCCTGGCGGCAACGGCAAGAGCGTGTTCGTGAACGTACTGACGGGTCTGCTCAAGGACTATGCCACAACGGCAGCCGCCGATACCTTCATGGCTTCCAAGGGGGATAGGCACCCGACCGATCTGGCCATGCTGCGGGGTGCACGCCTTGTCACCGCAAGTGAGACGGAGGAGGGCCGCCCCTGGGCCGAAAGCCGCCTCAAGCAACTGACTGGCGGTGATCCGATCACGGCCCGGTTCATGAGAATGGACTTCTTCACCTATCAGCCGCTGTTCAAGCTCACCATCGTTGGCAATCACCAGCCCATCCTACGCAACGTGGATGACGCGATGCGGCGGCGTGTCAACATTGTCCCATTCACACGCAAGCCCGAACATCCGGATCCTGACCTCGAGGAGAAGCTGAAAGGCGAGTGGCCCGGCATTCTTCGCTGGATGATCGAAGGCTGTCTCGACTGGCAGCGGAACGGCCTTGTGCGTCCTGCCAGTGTTACAGCTGCCACGCAAGCCTACTTCGAGGACCAGGACCTGTTCCGCCAGTGGCTTGAGGACCAGTGCGACGTTGAGCCGGGCGCCAGCTACCTATGGGAGAGAACTGTCGATCTGTTTGCAAGCTGGTCGGCTTACGCGAAAGCGGCTGGAGAGCACCCCGGGTCGCTGAAAAACTTCACTCCGGCACTGATCCGCAACGGCCTGCAGCCTTACCGCACCAGGCAGGTGCGAGGCTGGGCTGGCATCAGGCTCAGGTCAACAGCTAAAGCGGTGACGGGTGACGGCAGGTGACGTCATTTTTCCATTATCGCCGCTCCGCGCGCGCAATCGCACTCAAATGCGGAGAAGCGTCACCAAGCGTCACCCGTCACCCACAATCAACGCAGCCGCACAACCGAGGGCCACGGAGCATGCCAATCAGCCTCTACTTCCCTAATCATTGGAGACTCCTATGACTGACTGGAAACTTATCATTGAGACCTACAATGCGCTTCCCGAGGCTGATCGCACGACCTCTAAGGTCCATGAGCGGTTGCTGAAAGACGGGCACGCTCTCTGCAGCGGCCGAGTTCGGGATGTGCTCAGCGCAACTGGCCTGAGCGAGCGGATCAGTAAGGATGATGTTCGTGTGACTGCAAGGATGCTAGCCACGCTGCTCGATGTTTCCTTGTCCGATATCCGCTCTGGTATGTCGGGAATAGGGGAGCCGGAAGCAACCGATCTCACCTTTGCACAGGGCTTGGTAAGCCCACTCTGGAACGTTGGCGGGCCGAGCGCCTCAGACTTGGCGCAGGCCCTGGCGTATGTGTTACGTGAGTATCGTGCTTGTATCGAACTTGACCAGCAGCTTGGCTACATCGAGCAAATGCGTGAGCTTGAGAGGCGACAGAAAGAGGATCCCGACGGCGAAGATCTTGTGTTCTGAGGAGGCGAATTGATTGGCTGCGGGTACAGGCGCCTACCCGCGGTCACTTTGATGTATCCGAGATGGCTGTATGCCAGACGTGATTTGCATCCAATTCTTCGAGTCTTCGGGCCGCAATGATTCTATCTGATGCTCCTTGTTAGGGGGTATGGGGTGTGAGTTAAAAAGGTGTTCGATAGGGATGCCGACCGCACGGGGGGCCATTTTCCGCCCGCAAGGTCGATTATTATTGTGTCGTGCGATTGTTGGCGAACTGTACCGAACCCCACACGTTTCTCTATGTACCGGAGATCCAGCGTATGCGTTTATCGGGTCATATTGAAAAGCTTTATCAGGAGTTTCTCGCTCAACGCGGTGCTGCCCAATGCAAGGTCTGCCAGTGTGAAATCCCACCAGAAAAGCGTCCGGGCCGTCCGCGGCTGACCTGCATTACATGTGACGTGTATCAGGCGGCATTGGCAATGATTCCTCCCGATCCAAAGCCCTGCGAGTGGTGTGGAATTGATTTCCGTCCGCAACGAGATACGGCGCGATTCTGCTCTGATGCCTGTCGGCGAGGTGCCTACAGCGAGCGGCGGCGCTCGCGAGCCTTCGAGGAATGTCAGGGATGCGGCCTGCCTCTCGTGGGCAGAACCCGCAAGTACTGCACCCGTGAGTGTTGCCGCCAGCACTGGAACGCGCGAAAGCGCAAGGGGCAGCTGCCAGCTCTCCTCATCTGCCCGGAGTGCCGCACTCTCTTCAAGCCATGGCGCGCTGGTGTAATGTATTGCTCGCCGGTTTGCGCTAAGCGGCGTGCCGATCGGAACCACCGCGCACGACGCCGGAATGCTAGAAACGGGGAAGCGAATGGCGTGGACAACAGGATGATCTGAGAGGGATAGCCGCCAACGCTTTCTCCATCCACATGATGTAGGTTCTGGCGAATGGACGATCGTGCCTTGCGGCAGATGGTTCTTAGCTCCACCGCAAGCATGATATAGCGGTATAGTCTGTGCCCGGGCGCAACCCGCCCAAGGACATCGTGACGAGCTGGGATCGGAAGCCAGTCGTTAGGATCAGCTATTGCAGATCCAATCCCGAGACCGAACCGTCGCGGGCCACGAGGACAAGTCTGATGCCAGCCCGCCGAATGAGGGGACGTTTCTGCCATGTCTCTACGAGCCTGCGGAAGATCGGCGTATCCGGCACAGCGGCGATCACGATGTCGGCGGCGGACACATCGAACAGGAGCGCCTGCCCCAGCGCCGTCGTGAGGAGCGAGACCTCGAGACTTCCAGCCCTGCGGGCTAGAGGCCCCTTCTGGCATTCCGCAATGATCCGACGGCCCTCGACCATGGTGACGACATCGCCCTCGCCCGGCCGCGAGTGCACCCGGATCGTCTTGTCACCGCGCCGGTATGCGCCGGTCCAGGCGGACCGGCCGACCTGCGGTTCCTTGACCTGCTCCCATCCCATGCCGGTCATGAAGTGTCCGATGTCGAAGACGACGGCGTTACCGACCTTGATGCTGACCGCGTCGATCGCGACACTGGCCATTGCTCCCGAGCCGGGAAGGGACAGGATGAACCCGGCCAGCCGAAGGGCCACTTCAGCCTCAGGCATGCGATCGGCCGGAAGGCTGAGGTCCGGCTGAGCCTCATCCGCCGCGGGTTCGAAATTCGCAGAACTCATCTTGTCGGTCATCCCCCGGCTATGCCAGCCTTGTCATGATTTGAGAACCAACGCCGCCGCATAAGAGTGCTATGCCCCGTCGGAGGATCCCGCCCGTGTGCAATCTCTACAGCGTCTACACCACTCAGGAAGCCATGCGTCGCGCCTTCGAGGTCAGCCGCGACAGCGCCGGCAATGTGCCGCCCCTGCCGGCGATCTTCCCGGACCAAATGGCTCCCGGCGTCCGGCTTCATGACGGCGAGCGGGAACTGACCCGCGTGCGCTGGGGCTTCCCACCCCCGCCGAAGGTCGGCACCCAGCCGGTCACCAATGTCCGCAATGTCTCCTCGCCGTTTTGGCGAGCCTGGCTCAAGCCGCAGTACCGCTGCCTGGTCCCGCTGACCTCGTTCTCCGAGTATGCCGACTCCAAGCCGCGCAAGACCCCGATCTGGTTCGCCCTCTCCAGGGGGCGGCCACTGGCAGCGTTCGCGGGTATCTGGCGGCCGTGGACCGGAGTCCGCGGAACGAAGGCCGAGCCGGTCGAGGGCGAGCATCTGCTCTATTCGTTCCTGACGACGGAGCCGAACAGTGTCGTCGTCCCGATCCACCCGAAAGCGATGCCGGTGATCCTGACCACGCCGGACGAGTACGAGATGTGGCTGACCGCGCCAGCCGAGGAGGCCCTCAAGCTGCAGCATCCCTTGCCCGATGACATGCTTGAGATCGTGTCCGAGGGTCCAAGATCCGACCCACCGGAGGAAGGATTAGAAATCAAACCCAATCAGTGTAGTCGCGAGAGTGAGCCGCAAGCAAAATTCGGTTCGGCTCTCAGGGTACGTGAACCTCTTGAGGGGTTGTCTTGATCGCCTGCTTCGCGGTGGTCGTGTGAGAAGCCCTCGGCACTTTGGCTTTCTCTGATCGGCAGAAGTCGATTGCTGCCTCCAGGAAGGCTTGGCGGGCCTGTGAGTGCTTGCTCACAGCCTTGATCCAAGGCTTGTCCGCAACGAGCGTCACCAGCCGCTCCGGCATCAGGCGCTGCTTCGCCTTCTCGGCAGCCACCATCCGTTCATAGGCATGAAGCAGCTTTGATGGTTTGGCCATGAACACTCCCAACAACGACGGTCGACACACCGGGCTTCTCTCCAGGCCCCCAGTTCGTCCTTTACTTGAGATCAGTCTAGCAATCGTTAAATCGGGCCAGCGGTTTTGGGCTTCGATCGTCGAAATGACTCGTCAGAAGCTTGCTCCTTCCATCACCTATCTCAGTTTTGATGGTCACGAGCTCTGACCCGTTCCCGCGGTTGCCGGCGCCAGTCGGTCCACGACGACCTCACGCGGATCCTTGTCTTCACGCAGACCAAGGAAGCTCGGGTGGCGCAGAATGCTGTTCCGTGTCCATTCTGTGAATTCAACTTGGGCCACTTAGCGCGGCTTGACCCAATGCACCCGCGCTCGCATGTAGTGAGAGCTGCCCAAAGCCTACGAAGCCAACCGGAGACAGAAACAAAGCGAAGCTTTACTGCGCTTAGTTTCCGCTTGCATTGAGAGCAACTTGCTGAGCGATACGCTCGATCAAAACTTCCATTGCTTCAAGGTCGTGCTGCTTCACACCATCGCGGGAGATGCGCAATCGCGCGTATGGATCTTTGTTGCGGGTCGCAATGCGCACGAGAATCGCGCAGCCCGGGAACAGTGCGGCAGCACCTTCACGCACCTGCTGGAACAGGCGCTCGGCGCGAGGATCGAGCGACCCGCCCTTCACCTTAATCCGTAGGTTGGTCAGGTAAGGGTGGCATTGCAGTGGACTTCGACGATTTCAGTCACAGGCACCTGTCAGATCACCAGATCCGTTGATAACGGCCAAGGTTGGGATGGGTTCCGAGGCGGTGCAAGGAACCAAGTCCCTCTGCCTGCCGTTTCCGCATCCATGAAACCGCGTGGTCCTATCCTCAACCAGCCTATCGTCCTTCTCGTCGAGGACGAGCCGCTCGTACGGCTAACGCAGGTCGATATCCTGCGAGAGGCGGGCTTCTGGGTGCTTGAGGCTCAGGATGCCGATGAGGCGTTTGAGATCTTGAAGGAACGGCCCGAGGTCAGCGCCGTCCTGACGGATGTTGATATGCCCGGTTCCCTCGACGGCTTCGAGTTTGCACGGCTGGTTGCACAGGGCTGGCCCGAGGTTGGGGTCCTCGTCATTTCAGGCAAGGCATTCCCGGATGAGGGTGATCTCCCGCCCTCGGCGACGTTCATCCCGAAGCCGGTCTATCCGAACGTACTGGTTGAACAGATCGAAGCCTTGATGAGCCCGTCAAGGGCAGCCTGACTTCCATTTCTCATGACCACTGCTACGACCAGCCTCCCGGTTGAGCGAGGAAAGGCGTGATGCCCTACACCCTGCATAAACTTGCGCCGGGGAGCCACGATCTTATGCTCAATGGTAAGCTCATTGGCGGTGTCGTGAAGAACGGCCCGCGAGCGGCGACGTGGACAGCGGAGCTGCTGGACGACGCCCCGCCCGAGACAATGCCAGCGCCCTTCACGAAAGCTGAGCACAAGTTCCCCACGCTCGATGCCGCTCTCGTATCGCTCGGGGGCGCGGAAATCAACGAAGACGGCTGAATAGAGCCTATCGGGCCGACCGAGGCAGGTCATGTAAAGGGGGGCCTACGCCAGATTTAGCTTGGGCGCTGGAAAATGTACGGTGCATGTTGTTCCGGGAGAGCCGAGTGCTACCTCCAACCGACCATCAAGCTGGGCCACGAACGCTTTGACGATGCGCTGCCCCAAACCAGTCGATGAATGGGCTACCCCGGAGGGCTCGCGAACAGGGGCAACGCCAATGCCATCATCGGAGACACACAGACGAAACTTATCGTTCAAACGTGTGAACTCCACGGTCACATGACCGGGCCGGTTATCAGGAAATGCATACTTGAGTGCATTGATCACAAGCTCATTGATGATGAGGCCCACCGAGACAACCTGATTGATCGGGACCTGATGGCTCTCGGCATAGACGTTCAACTGAATCGGGCGCTGTCCAATGAGCGCCATTTGTAGATCGTTGCAGAGCTCGCTGATGAAATCGTGCGCATCGGTTGTCGTCACTCCCTCCGAGCGCACAAGGCGGTTTTGAACCTTGCCCATGACGCCGACCCGTTCGGCTGCGGACAGCAGGTTGTCGCGGGTGTTCGGGTCACTGACGCGAGCCTGAAGGTGCAGGAGCGAAATCACTGTCTGCATGTTGTTCAGCACTCGATGGCTCATTTCACGAAGGAGATTGGCTTTGTCGGCTTCTGAGGCGGCGGTCTCTTTCAAAGATTGGCTCAGCTTCGCGTGAGCGTACGCGAGTTCCCGGTACGCTTTATGTTGCGCTTCAATGATCACCGTGATGGCCACTCCGATAAGCACATAAAGGCACCAGCCCAGGAACTGGCTCGGATCGTTGATGGCAAGGCTGCCGATGGGAGGGATAAAGAAATAGGCCGATAGTCCGCCACTCAAGGCTGTCGCAACGTATCCGCTGCCCTGATTGAAGACAATGGCGCTGACGATAATAGCAGGAAAAAAGAGAAGGAATGGAAAGGGGCCAAGGGGCTCAGAATACCGGGATCGGATAGAGAAGCTGATCAGCACTAAGACTGCTGTAGCAGCATAACGCAGATACAATGGCAGGGTTCTAAGCTGTCTCGTCCTCTCAAAAAGCCTACGCATTGCTCCTCCAAGGGAAGGAACAGCCTTCGCACAGCATAGGTTCCCTTAGGGCTTAAGGGGGCTTTAGCATATGCTGTACATGTCGAGACTGAAATTGCTGAGGGGAACCCTCACTGACCAGCGCCGGAGGCAGGGACCTTATGGTCTCCGCTATGTAAGGGAGGTCTTCGTCGCCTCCTGACTCAAATCCTCCTCATTCGAGCTTATCCAATACGGGAAAGCAGGGAGGCTCCATGACAGAGCATAATACCTACATCGTTCAAGCCGTAGAGGATCGATGGGCCATTCGCCTCGAAGAGGAGACGCTCGGGACGTTTGAGGGGCGGCATGAAGCGATACAGGCCGCAGTGGCGGTGGCCGAAGCGTCGGGACGCGCTGGGAACACTGTAGAGATCATATCGGCAGAGGAGTACGGTGAGATGATTCCAATCTGGGAGGTGGGGCGAGACATTCTTCTCGACTCTATAGGCTGCCTAAACTCAATCCTGCGCATTTCCTTGATCGTTATCGCCGGGTGGAGGAGTTCTGGCCCAGACGTCGGCGGCCAGCCTGAGCATCACCTCGACAGCATCTCGGACGGATTCACTCATCGCGCTCACACGAGCATTTTCCAAGATCAAACCTAAGCGGCGCCGATCCGGCCACGGCAGTGCGGCAAGAGTGATCTCAAGGTCTGACCGCTGGACGCTTGGCACACCGGCCCGCTCGGCAATCTCGTCCACCTTCGCGGTAAGGGCACTCAGGTGCTGAGCCACATTGTTGGGAACTCGATTCAAAGATACCGCCGACATATTATTCCATCAGGCAATGCTCCCCAGCAGCACCTCGGTTACAGCAACGATCATGTGGCCGACTCCGTTCCCATAACAGGCTGTGGGAAAACAGGAATTTTGACGCAGCCATTTGGGAATTGTTAAGCTTGTGACGTGCCGGTCTGATGCAAGACAGTCTCCTGTGTTGATTAGACAAGCATCTTCAACGCAGGACCCCGATCTAAGGGGTAGACACTGTTGTGCCGGAGAGGATCCGCCGGAAGCCTGACGGACCCTTTTAGGCCCGTCCTGCCTTCGCCTGGAGCTGCTTGATATGATTGACCGCCTCCTGCGATGGGTATGGCTTCTTAAGCAGAGGCCCCGCCTCGCATAATGTGGCGGCAACGTCTGCCGCTCGTTCGACGCCAGAGGTGAGGATCACCTGGATCCCGGGTTTGTTGGCACGCACCCAGCGGGCCAGCCCGAATCCATCCATGTCACCTGGCATCTGGGCATCGCTGAACACAACATCGATTGATGCCTCAGGGGATTGGAGCACTGCGACCGCTTCGCCAGCATTCGCGGCTTCATAGACCCTGTAGCCACACTCGCGCAGGTAATCGGCGATGACCAGCCGGACCAGAACTTCGTCTTCAACCACGAGGACTGTCTGAGGGGGAGCGTCGGATCGGGGTGTCAGGTGCGTCGATGCAGGGCTCATGCGGGACCAATCGCCACGCTTGGGCCTTGGTTCCACCCTCAAGCCTGCGGTGCATCCGGCCAGTTCAGGCTATCGCTGACGAGACTAACCACCCGAGACACCAAGTAGGGTTTGCGGACGAAAGGGCCAAAGTCATCGAGATCCGGGACAGCGGATGCATCCGACTTGCCCGAAGTGAGGATCATCTGGGTCGGTATTCCACGAGCCTGAACGTGGCGGGCGACATCCAGCCCATTCCGCAGGCCGGGTAGGTGGATATCGACGAACAGAAGATCCACCCTGACGCTGTCGAGGACGGTAATGGCATCATCAGCCGAACTCGCCTCCAGCACCCTGAAGCCCTGCGCCCGCAGTCCATCACTGATCAGGGCACGTATCAGGACATCGTCTTCGACCACCAGAATGGTAGGAGGTGTCCGGCGTGGAAAAGCCGTGACCGAGGCAGCACTCATTTTGACCCCCCTTACGCAACTTGTTGCCCTGATAACGGGCAGCCACCCCATGGGTTCTCGTCAGAGGGTGTGTCGGTCTGTCCCTGAAGGCGGCGCAAGGACGGGGCCTGCTCTTGATCAGAAGCGTGTTCAAGCTCAAGCGGAACCGAATGTCCGATACGGCGTTTAGCTTGACTGCCCCGGCCTATCTTCTCTTCTCGTTTGTCGTGTTAGCTCCGTGACTAATCAACTTTCGGGTGTTGTTCTGCTGGTTGAGGACGAGCCATTGGTACGGCTGGTCGCGGCCGACATTCTCATTGATGCGAACTTTCGTGTCATCGAAGCATCCCATGTCGAAGAAGCCCTCACGGTCTTGCGGGCCGGGGTCGAGGTGGACGTCCTGCTCTCGGATGTAGAGATGCCGCCCGGCCCTAACGGTTACGAGTTGGCCCGGCAGGTCCACGAACACTGGCCGATGGTTGAGATCCTGATGACCTCGGGCCGTGAGTGGCCGCGAGAGGGGGATTTGCCACCGGGAGCCGCGTTTCTGACCAAGCCCTGCCCGAGCGAAACTCTGGTGTCCTATGTTCGGTCATGTGCCGAGAGAGCCCAAGCCGCCAGAGTCGCCCGTTCAGCGGTGAATGAGGCAGATGTCGCGGGCGAGACAATCGTGCTTTTCCCTAAAACAGGATGAACAGCGCCAACAACGATCAGCCCCTCCAACCCACGTCCCTTAAAGGCACAGCCGAAGAGGGATAAACGCCTAGACCGGTCAATTCATTCATAATTCACCAGAAATGGGCTACCCAGCTCTGGCCAGTTATCGGAGCTGGAGGATTGCCGATGCGCTGCTACTTCCACCTCGTGAACAGCCATGAGGAGTTGATCGATGACGAAGGGATAGAGGTCTCTGACCTTGAGAGCGCCAAGGCCCAAGCTGTATTGGCCGTCAGTGAGCTCCGGCAGGAGTACGGCGACGTCATTGAAGACTGGAGTGGTTGGCACCTCCACATCGTGTGCCCTGAGGGAACTCTTCTCCATTCCTTGTCTCTCTCCACGACGTTGCATTGATCCTGCACGAGGATGAGTCTGTAGGCATCTCCGCTCTATTCCACGAAGCAGGGCGCGTGAAAGCCATGGAGGTTGTTCGAGGCTCTCGCTCACCTGCCATTCCTGCCGAATCCCACGTCCTGGTGACCCATGCTTCATTGAGCATTGCGATCGAAACAGATGTGCGACGTCCATTGAAGGCGTCTCGTTCTAAGCCGGGGACGCTGACTGTGCCTCAATCACTCGATAAACCCAGACGTCATAAACCGCGGGGCTTAGGGGAACGGTCGCCGTGAGGCCGCGTTGGAGAGCAGAACTTAACCTAGGTTAAGGGAGGCCGCACATGCGCCTCAGTCCGAAAGCGTTCCTGATCGTTGGTGTTGCCATGGCCGGCTTGGCGACCGGCACGGGGCAAAAGGCACAGGCGCAGGGCCAGCCTCAGTCATCCGAGACGCTCAAAACTGAAAGCACCGGCCTGCAGGATCCCCGCTCCACAGGCTCGGTGGGTCGCTCGCCCGCGCCGCTGAGCGACAAGCTGGATCGCACCGACGGCGTGATCCGTCCGCCCGCCAACATCGCCCCCGACATGAGCGTCCGCCCGCCCGTTCCGAACCCCGGCACGACGCGGGTGATCCCACCCCCGGGATCGCCAGGCAGCGACCAGAGCGTCGAGCCGAAGTGACGGCAGCCTCGACAGTCACTTGGTGCCGGCATGCCGTTAGCTTCTGTCGCTGCCCCGCTCGATCAGATCATTGAGCTCGCCCATGAGATCATTGATGAGTGCCCCTCGTGTGCGGGCACGGCGTCCGAGATCGCGATGTGGGCCAAGGAAATCCGGGAACGCCGGCCCAGCCGTGAGGAGCTGACGGCTCTGGTCGATGCCACCTGCCCAGGTCTGCCTGCGGATCAGCGAAAGCAATTGATCGATGGCTTGCGGGCTTTTGTCCGCTTTGCCGAGAGCTGAACCGCCGTCGCGGAACCGGCTCGCGCCTAGGACGTTCCGGCGCCATGGCTGGGCTGTCGCGAAGCCCAGTCATGTCCCGCATCGTCCATCAGGGGTTCGCTTGGGCCCGGCCCGTTGGTCTCATCGAACATCTCATGAGATGCGGCCGCCTTCTATGGAATGGCTTCGGTTTCTGAGTACAAGAGTTTCGATATCCGTTTCATTGAGGGCAGGAGGCGTATCATGGTCGACCTGGGCTCATGGCAGGACATCCTCCTCCTCGGTGGCGCCGTTCTCGTCACGGTGGTGATCTGCAGCCTTGAAGGATGGATGCGCTAACTCAGCAGTTCGGGTTCAATCCTGGGCCCTGCGAAAGCACGCCCTACAGCGCCTGTGCGACGTAGAGCCGGTCGAACTCGGCCGGGACATGCTGCAGCCCGTCGGCATCGGTGATGAGGATGTCGGTGATCCCGTCGGTGTCCAGCTGGCGAGCCTTCGCGAGCGCTGCGGCGGCGCTGTCGCAGGTGATCGCCACCACTCCGTTCTGACCGTTTCCGGTTACGACAAAGAACATGCTGCCTCCACTCTGTTGTCTTGTGTTGTGGGCATGTGGATGGCCCGCGCCCATTCGACTTCATGGGCGCCGGCCACATCGTAGCAATCAAATCGTGTGTCGAAGACGCAACCCGCCTGGTTCCTGCGCCATCCGATTAGGATGCCGAATGGAAGAGATAGAAGCCATTGGCTCCGGCGGAGATCTCCGCCGCTTCGGCATCAAAACCTGACAAGGCTTGGATGTCGACCGAACAGCCGTACTCCCATGCCTCCGGGGTGAGGAATGCCGGCACGGGGATGTCTTCCGGCACCGCACAGAACAAATCAGCTTCGCCCTTGCGCCGGAACAGGTTGTAAGCGAGCATGATCCCTCTCCTCACTCTTACACTCGGGCCAGCCTTGCTAGTAGCGCAGTGCGGCAGGAGTGTGGATCTCAGAAGAAGCCAAGTGCTGCACGGTATTCGGATCCAAAGGGCCGGATCTCAGGAGCGATGCTACGGACCGTGATCGGATGAGGGGCGGCGCCAAGACCTTGGGCGGACGCGTGAAGGAGTTCTTCGAACTATGTTCGGCGACAGCAAGCTGCGGGCCAACGACAGGATGGGTGCCCTGGTTGAAGCTCCGAACCTGAACCATCAGTCAGAGCCGTTTACGCCCTAAGCCATATGTCGGGCAAGGACCCTTCGATTAGGGCGTTACCTTGCTCAAGCAACTCCCGATACGAAGTGCGCAGGCAGGAATAAAGACTCACCTCCTTTGTCCAGTTGTGGGGCGATCCGGACAGCCTAGCTTAGCTGGTGGGGCCAAGCCCCCTACGGCCACAGACGCCCCGGCTGAAGACCGTCACGCTTTTCACCGGGGCGTTTCTGTGTGCTGGAGGTTCTTCCGCTTCGATTAGGAGTAAGATCATGGCGACACTGGGCGGGGCCTGCAAGGCGCCATCAATTCACGGTTTTACTTACCCCTCCCGGTGCTTCGGTCCGAAGCAGGCCACGATGTCTCAATTGCTTAGACCAGTCGCGGAAGAGCGGAGAACAGCAGAAGACCGTCTTTACTCAGCTAAGTTGACGGAGCTCTCAACCATGGGGGCTTGGGGAGTGACATGCATGTCCCCTCCGGGGCTTGGTTGCGCCAAGCCCCTATGGCAGAAACGCCCGATTGCACCGGCGGCATGAATGGGGGTTGATCACACGTGGCGAACGGATGTGACCGGCGCGAGCCGGTTGTCAACGCGGTGGGTACAGAAGCGCAGGAGCTGGATTCTCGTCCCGGGTCCGAGGATCGGAAGGACGGGTTGATGGCCCGCAGGCGAGCCTCTCAAACCGGCGATGAAGAGCTTCGCCATCCAAAGCGGGCTCAGCGCGCGGGCGGTGGCTCGTTCTTCCGTAAGGTGGTTTATGCCGGGCTCGCGGTCAGCCTGTGCGGCGTCATCGGCTTGGGCGGCATCGTCGCCTATTACGCCTCGCAGTTGCCGCCCATCGATCAGCTCACCGTGCCGAAACGCCCCCCGAACATCGCCATCCTGGCGAGCGACGGCTCGTTTCTTGCCAACCGCGGCGAGACCGGAGGCCGCACCGTCACGCTGGAGGAGCTCCCGCCCTACCTGCCAAAAGCGTTCGTCGCGATCGAGGACCGGCGCTTCTACGACCATTGGGGCATCGATCTGATGGGCCTTGGCCGCGCCGCCTACCGCAACCTGAGCAACAGCGGAGGCCTGCAGGGCGGCTCGACCCTCACGCAGCAGCTCGCCAAGAACCTGTTCCTGACCCCGGAGCGCACCGCCTCGCGCAAGATCCAGGAGGCGATCCTCGCCCTTTGGCTCGAGCGTAACTACACCAAGGACCAGATCCTTGAGCTCTACCTCAACCGGGTCTATTTCGGTGCTGGCGCCTACGGCGTCGAGGCCGCCTCTCAGCGCTATTACGGCAAATCGGCCCGCGATGTGTCGCTGTCGGAAGCCGCCATGCTGGCGGGCCTCGTGCAGTCGCCCTCGCGTCTCGCCCCCAACCGCAACCCCGAGGCCGCGCAGGCCCGCGCCGCACTCGTGATCGCGGCTATGAACGAGCTCGGCTTCATCACGCCGGACATGTCTAAGTCGGCGCTCGGCGCACCAAACGAGCCCGTGCGTCCCAAAGGAGCCGGCTCGGCCAACTATGCCGCTGACTACGTGGTGGACGTGCTCGACGACGTCGTCGGCACAATCGAATCCGATGTCGTGGTCACGACTACCCTTGAGCCGTCCCTGCAGGCGGCTGCCGAGCGGGTGCTGGTGGACGAACTCGACGCCAAGGGCCAGAAGTTCAATGTGAGCCAGGGCGCCTTCGTGGCCATGCGGCCCGACGGGGCTGTGACAGCCCTCGTGGGGGGCCGCGACTACGAGACGAGCCAGTTCAACCGGGCCACCTCCGCCCGCCGCCAGCCGGGCTCGTCCTTCAAGCCGTTCGTGTATCTGACGGCCCTTGAGCGGGGGCTCACCCCCGACACTGTGCGTACGGATTCTCCGGTGAACATCAATGGCTGGAAGCCCGAGAATTATGATCGGGGCTATCGCGGGCCGATCACCTTACGCAACGCTCTCGCGCTCTCCCTCAACACCGTGGCGGTGAAGCTCAACATGGAGGTCGGGCCCAAGGCCGTCGTGCAATCGGCTCAGCGCCTCGGCATCACCTCGCCGCTCCAGGCTGACCCCTCGATCGCCCTCGGCACCTCCGAGGTGACACCTCTGGAACTCGTGGGCGCCTATGCAGCCTTCGCCAATGGGGGCTTCGAGGCTGTGCCTTACGTGATCACTGAGGTGAAGACGACGGATGGCAAGCTCCTCTTCAACCGCCCGGCGTCGAGTGGTCTGGACCGCATCATCGATCCAAGCATCGATGCCATGATGAACGCGATGATGCACAACGTCTTCGTCATCGGGACTGCCAAGAAAGCGCAAATCCCCGGCTGGCCCATGGCCGGCAAGACCGGCACTACCAACGACTACAAGGATGCCTGGTTCGTGGGCTTCACCGGCAATCTGGTTGCCGGCGTCTGGCTCGGCAACGACGACAGCACGCCCACCAAGGGCGTGTCTGGCGGTAATCTGCCCACCGACGTCTGGCACAACTTCATGAAGATCGCCCTGAAGGACCAGAAGCCGGTGGGCCTGCCGGGTGTGGGTGGCGCAGGACAGGGTTCGCGCTACGCCAATGCCGGCGAAAGCGCCAGGAGCCAACCCCAGCGGCGCCCCCGGCGCCAAAAGAACTTCTTCGAACGGCTGTTCGGGCTCTGAGACCTTGCCATTCTGGCGAGGCTCGCAGTACCGATCCTGATATGACAGGAAGCGAACTGATGCAGGGGTACGATGCCCTGTTTCATCTGCTTGTTGGAGGAGTTGCCGAAGGCGATCCCGAAAGAACCTGCGGTCGGTTAGGCCGGTGAGGTCGTCCCGGGGCCCGCGGAAGAGGTACTGTCACGTTCGCCAGGGCTAGGGTCTGTGGCAGGGTCGCGGGCATGAGCACAATCTCAAACTTGTACCCCAAGTACAGCCTGGGCAGAACATACCTCCATCGCATTCCGGTTCACCCGCTGATTAAGGCACTTTCCCCACTTTCATTGCTATAGATCCCGACAGCCCCGCCGCTGCTTCGCCTGTGCGATCGTCTCCAGCGCCTTGCTGGCCTTGATCTCCCCGGTCGTCCGCTGCCTCTCGACCCAAACAAAAAGGCCCGGGTGTTTGCCCGGGCCTTGTCTGTCTCTGTGGGAGACGGGTCTTAGTAGGTGCTGAACTTGTAGCTGATGCCAGCACGAACTGTGTGGAATTCAATGTCGTTGCTGCCGAGCGAGACATTGTTGAAGAAGTTATCGCCACCATCAAAGTTGGTGTAACGGTACTCCAGACGGGCGGTCAGGTTGTTGGTGAAGGCATATTCGACACCAGCGCCCAGCGTCCAGCCGGTCAGCGTGTCGTCGTTGCCACGGATGCCGAAACCATCCGAGACACCAGCGAAGGCGAAACCGCCGGTCGCGTAGATCAAAGCGCGGTCAAACGCGAAACCGGCGCGAGCGCGGATCGAGCCCTGCCAGTCGAGAGCGTTGCCGGCGAAGCCGTAGTTCGTGAACACGCCGCCGCCGGGGCCGATGATGACCACGTCATTGTTGTCATCGCCGAACACGCCTTCGATATCGCCTTCAACACCGATCACGAACGAGCCGATCTGGTAGTTATAGCCAGCATGGACACCGGCCAGGAAGCCGTCGCCGCTGTCACCAAAATCGCCGCTCTGCACCACGAACCCGTTCGGGAGAACGATGTCGTTGTCGTTGGCATTCCAGCCATAACCGACCTGGGCACCGACGTAGAAGCCGGTCCAGGTGAAGACCGGAACGGCCGCGATGTACGGAGCCGGCGGAGCGGCGCGCATCGGCAGGTCAGCAGCGGAAGCCGCGGAAATGCCAGCAGTCGCGAGGGTGGTGGCGGCGAGCAAGCCGAGAAGACGGGTTTTCATGAGAAGAATCCTTTAGGCGAGGAGGTCTTGGGACAGTTTATGGAGAGGCGGGAAAAAAAGACTATGACAAAGATGCAACACCGCTCCGGTTTAGGCCCTACTTGATGAGGCCATGACGGCGATGATGCTTAGCAAGACGTTAACATTTCGTGGATTTGACAGGGTGGGAACCGTATGCCCTACTGGTTCTGTTTTCGGACACTCCGAAGGCGAGGAGAGACTTAGCCCTGCCCCGCAATGGGCAAGGTTTTTTGCGTCTATGGCGTGGTCTCGCACCTCTACTGAGGCGGTTTATAAATCCTGATACCCGCGTCGGCGCTTTAGGGCGGCTAGCGCCTGCAGCGCTTGGCCGGACTCGACCTCGTCGGCGAATTCCTCAACCTTCTCTTGCCCGTTGGTGCCGATCCGCCGCCAATTGCTAACAAGACGCACGGTCCCGAAGAGGTCGCGCTCGATCATGAGTGAGTAAACGCGCCGGATCCCCTGCTCCGGGTCGATCCGGTGCAGCACGAGGTGGTGCTTGATCGGGGTGTCGCTGGGCACTTTGGCGTGAGGGCGGCAAGACGCTCCAGACCCGCGATGGAAGCCACGTCACCGAGCCATCTCGCGGATGATCCGCACGATATCCGTCATGCGGTAGGGCTTGGGCACGAAGCGCCCATCCGGCACCTCGCCGCTGAACCCGGGCGGCAGGGCGCCGGACGAGACCAGGACATGGACGTGTGGGTAGGCCCTTCGAACCAAGCGCGCCAGGTCGTGGCCGTTGAGCGTCCCGGGCATCGTGATGTCCGTGAACACCACGCTGATGTCGCGTCTGGCTTCCAACAGGGTCACCGCGTAATCGGCGGATGGAGCCTCGATTACCTCAAACCCCTCCACCTCAAGAGCATCCACCGCCATGGCGCGGACCCAAGGATCATCTTCGACGACAAGAACAACAGAGGGAGAGGGACTGGCTGGATGCATGGAGGCCGGGAAATAGCCTGAGTTGGAGGAGGATCAAGCCACCGCTTGGGACCATTCCGGTGACTGTTCCCTGCTCCGAGGGGTGAACTCCTATCCCGCGCCCACGATGATGCGCATGAGCTCAAGGCCAGACCCTTGGGACGATGGTTGCGGTGCAGGGCGCGTCGCCCTAGATCGCATTCCGTCACCGAGGCCGCCCGGCCCAGCCTCCATCCGGAATCCCGATGCACGACCGAAACCCACGCCCAGCCGCCACCGATCGCGACTTCCTCTCGGGCGGCGGGGAGATGGGGGCCCGCATGCGCTCCCACGACTGGTCGGGGTCCCCCCTGGGAGAGCCCGAGACCTGGCCGCAGTCCCTGCGCACCCTCGTACGCACGATGCTGAACGCCAGGCAGGCGATGTTCATCGCCTGGGGACCCGACCTCGCCTTCCTCTACAACGACGACTACATCCCGATCTTCGGGGCCAAGCATCCCAACGCGCTCGGGCGGCCCTTCGCGGCGGTCTGGGCTGACATCTGGCCGCAGATCAGGCCGCTGGTCGACCAGACCCTGTCCGGGCAGGCGAGTTGGCATGAGGACCTGCTGATCCCCATGGAACGCCACGGCTACCGTGAGGATGCCTGGTTCAGCTTCTCCTACAATCCCGTCTGGGATGATGACGGCACCATCGCAGGCATGTTCTGCGCCGCGACTGAGACGACCAGTAAGGTCCTTGGCCAGCGCGCCCTTCAGGAGAGCGAGGAGCGCGCCCGAGGCGTGCTCGACGGCATGGATGAGGCCTTCATTCTGCTCGACCGGGAGTTCCGCATCCTCCGGATCAATCCGGCCGGGTTGAGGCTGGATCAGCGGCCCGAGACCGAGATCATCGGGCGCATCCATTGGGAGGTCTGGCCGAACACCGAGAACGCGCCGTTGGGTGAGTTCTACAAACGGTGCATGGCCGAGCGCAAGCCGGCCACGTTCGAGAACAGGTACACGTGGCCTGACGGGCGGGAGGCCTGGACCGAGATCCGCGCCTATCCGGCTCCTGATGGTCTGTCGGTCTTCTATCGGGACATCAGCGAGCGCAAGCGTGCAGAAGCCCAGCTTCGCGAGGCGGAGGATCACTACCGTCATACGATCGAGCTGAACCCGCAGGTCACCTGGACGGCCCGCCCTGACGGCCAACTCGATCGCGTCGCCCAGCGCTGGCAGGATTGGACGGGAACCAGTGGGCTCGGCGGGACATGGGCAGAGGCGATTCATCCGGACGATCTCGGCCCCTCGCTTGAGGCATGGACTCGAGCGTTCACGACCGGTGAGCCCTACGACATCGAGCATCGCGCCCGCATGCGCGATGGCAGCTACCGCTGGATGCACTCGCGCGCCTTTCCCCGGCGCGGTCCAGACGGAGCGATCGTCGAGTGGTACGGCACCACCGAGGACATTGCCGAGCGTCGGTCCAGCCAGGATGCCCTGCGGGAGGAAACCCGCGCCCTGGAGATCCTCAACACGGCCCTTGCTGCTGCCGCGTCAGAGCACGATCTCGAGCGGCTGGTCCAGCGTGTGACTGACGCAGGCGTGGAGCTCACCGGCGCCCAGTTCGGTGCGTTCTTCTACAACGTGGAGAACGAGGCCGGCGAGAGCTACATGCTCTACTCGATCTCGGGCGTTCCGCGTGAGGCATTCTCGAAGTTCCCGATGCCTCGCAATACGAAGGTGTTCGCGCCGACGTTCAACGGTGAGCGCATTGTGCGCTCGGACGACATCACCCAGGATCCAGCCTACGGACACTCGGAGCCGCATCGAGGCATGCCAAAAGGCCATTTGCCGGTTCGCAGTTACTTGGCTGTGCCTGTGACGTCCCGATCCGGTGAGGTGATCGGTGGCCTGTTTTTCGGACATGCGCAGACGGGCGTCTTCCACGAGCGCTCGGAGCGGCTCATCTCCGGGCTCGCTGCGGGAGCGGCCGTGGCCATCGACAACGCCCGCCTGTTTCAGAAGACCCAACGCGAGATTGAGGAGCGCCGGCGCGCCGAGGAAGCGCTGCGGCGCCTGAACGAGACCCTGGAAGCCGAGGTCGAGGAGCGCACGAGGGAGCGGGATCAGATCTGGCAGCTCAGCACCGACCTGATGGACGTCTGCCGCTCGGACGGAACGCTGGTCGCCGTCAACCCGGCCTGGACGACGATGCTCGGCTGGTCCGAGGACGAGCTGCTCGCCAGCAACTTTCTTGGGCTCATCCATCCCGATGATGTCGAGGGCACGCTCGCCGAACTTGGGAGCCTTGACCAGGGTGCCCAAACCTTCCGGTTCGAGAACCGCTTCCGCACCAAAGACGGCAGCTACCGGCTGATCTCGTGGACGGCAGTGCCCAAGGAGGGACTGTTCTACGCCATCGGCCGCGACATCACGGCGGAGCGGGCGGCGGATGAAGCGTTGCGTCAAACGGAGGAGGCCCTGCGGCAGTCGCAGAAGATGGAGGCGGTGGGCCAGCTCACCGGGGGCATCGCGCACGACTTCAACAACCTGTTGACCGGCATCGTGGGATCCCTCGACATGCTGCGCACACGCGTTTCGCAGGGGCGCCTCGAGACCGTCGACCGCTACATCACGGCAGCGACGACGTCGGCCAATCGCGCCGCCGCCCTGACGCACCGTCTGCTCGCCTTTGCCCGCCGGCAGCCGCTCGACCCACAGCCCGTTCAGGCCAATGCGCTCGTCGCTTCCTTGGAGGATCTGTTCCGGCGCACGGTCGGCGAGACGGTGGCCCTGGAGGTTGTGCTGGCGGGCGGCCTCTGGCCGACCCTCTGCGATCCCAACCAACTGGAGAGTGCACTGCTCAATCTCGTCATCAACGCCCGCGACGCGATGCCGGACGGCGGCAAGCTCACGATTGAGACCTGCAACGCCCACCTGGATGAGGCCTACATCGCGGCGCAGCGGGACGTGAAGCCCGGCCAGTATGTCTGCATCTGCGTGACCGACACGGGAACGGGCATGCCGCCGGACGTGATCGGGCGCGCGTTCGACCCATTCTTCACGACGAAACCCATTGGTCAGGGGACCGGCCTGGGGCTGTCGATGGTCTATGGGTTCGCCCGCCAGTCGGAGGGCCATGCGAAGATCTACAGCGAGGTGGGTCAGGGCACCACGATCAAGATCTACCTGCCGCGCTACCGCGGCGAAACGGACGCGCAGATCGAGGCCGCGACGCTAGCCGAGGCGCCTCGCGCAGAGTCGGGCGAGATCGTGCTGGTGGTCGAGGACGAGCCGGTGGTGCGCAGCCTGGTCATCGACGTTCTGGAGGATCTCGGCTACCGGACCCTGGAGGCAGCGGACGGACCGGAGGGGCTGAAGATCCTCCAGTCCCGGCGGCGCATCGACCTCCTGATCACGGACGTGGGTCTGCCGGGCCTGAACGGGCGCCAGCTCGCCGACGCCGCCCGGGAACGCCGCCGCGATCTCAAGGTGCTGTTCATTACGGGCTACGCCGAGAATGCCACCCTGGCGGCGGGCTTCCTGGAACCCGGCATGCAGATGATTACGAAGCCGTTTGCGGTCGATGCACTCGCGCAGAAGATCCGGTCGATTATTCGGGATGAATGAAAACGATGCTGTGAAACGCCTGATCATTACACAGCGACAATTGCTGGGTGGCCACGCGCCTCGGATGCATAGCGCTGGAACGCTCTCCAGCGCCGGGGCATTGCCCCAAATCACAATCCGCTCGTTCGGGAATGACGACAAGTATGTTCGACAATCTGCCCTCAGCGTTGCTTGCGCTCTTCCTCGCCTTCTGCGTCCTGTGGCTGATCTGGCAGGTGCTCCGGCGGCTCCGCTCCTTCCGCAGGAGGCAAGAGCCCTACAATGAAGCGCAGCCCGAGCCTCGCACGCGCCTCAATGAGCCAGCCCCATTACAGGCGGCAAGCACAGTCTCCACCATTCCCGATGCGGCTGATGTCCTCGCTCTCAAAGCAGCCATCGACAATCTGGCACGGCAAGTTGCTGCCTTGGAGAAACGACTGGCATCCGGACAAATCGATCATCACCCAACCTCGGCTTCAACAAGCGTGAGGAGCGTAGAGCCAAGAGCTGAGCTCCCTGCTGTGACGCCAGACCATCGGATCTGAGGCGGGTCTGGCCGCTTGGCTGTAATTCGACCTGGCGTCAGTAGTTAGTCCGCAGCATCAACTGGTTGCGCCTGTTCTGATACAGATCGCTGTTTCTACAGGCAAAGCCTGTTCAACCTGCCGCTCTTGAGGAGGCTGAAGCCGGCATGAGGTCAGCCTCGCGCACAACGCGCTGAACCGGTCCGCTTGCAGCTTTGATGCGGTAGAGCGGCTCGCCATCCGGTCCGCTCGGAAGCTGGCGCAGGATCTCGTAGATCCCACTATTCTCGAGAAGCTTCTCCCGCGGCCGCACAAGCTGGCCGATCTGGAACCTGTGAACCATGGCACTTCCTCCTGCTCACGGGGTATGGTTCTGCTGATGCAGTCCGCCCATTGGTTAAACAACCAGATGGCTGGGCTCAACGTTCCCCATCCGGACGGGCCGTGCCTGGGACGTGGGAGCATGCGGTTTCGTGGGCAGGCTGCGAGGATCCCTTTTGGACAAGGCAATGATTAAAACCCGAGCGCCGGCCGGTCTGGCAGAGACAAGACTGCAGGCAGCATTGCTGCCCCACATTTTCTTATGCTCTCCTTTGAGCCAAACCAGAATCTGGAAGCAGCATTGGAGAACCTGAGAAGGGCTATCGGCAAAGCCGGGGCAAATGAGAGTGGGGCAGATCCAGCTTCCGAACGGTTCGGAGGCAGAGAATGACAACAGGCCGATGGCTCGACGTGAGCGCCGCGCCACGCGATGGATCTCCCGTCCTCCTTTGGATCCAGGACGATGACTCTCCGCCCGACTTCCCGGTGACGGTCGGCTTCTGGGAAACAGACGAGATATTCGGCGTGAGCTTCTGGCGCGTCTTCTCGGCCCATGGCTCATCGACCGACTTCGATCAGCACGTTCGGGGCTGGATGCCGCTGCCTCAAGTTCCTGATGCTTGACGATTCCGCAGGGGTCTCACTCAGCCCGAGCTGTCATCCCTCGCATCCAGAGTTCGGTTTTGCTCGCCCGCAGCTGATCGCTAATGGCCCTCAACTTGACCTGCAGCTGCTCTCGGCGGGTGATCAGGCGATCATGCCGCTTCAGCAATTGGGAAACCGTCAGCTTGGTCAGGGCGGATGGCTGGACTTGCCCGCACAGCTCCTCTGTTAGGGAGCGCAATCGTGCAAGCGTCGTGGGACCTATCCCAGGCAGCCTCATCCAATGGGCATCAGGCACGCGGGCCACCTCAAGAGCAGTAGGATGACGCCCCTGAAACTCGTCCAAGATGGATTCCTGAACCCGCCTGGGTAGATGTTCAACAGGAAAGGGATCGTCCAGCTGCATCTCGATCTCCTCAGGGGACAAAAGGAAGGACGAGTTTGAAGTAAATCGTGTCAGGGATGTGACGTACATCTTCCACATACCATCAGACTTATTCGAGTACTCAAGGAAGTAATCCCGAAGTGGCGATCAAAGCAGGATGAAATGCCTGACGCCCTCTGATCCCCGATCAAGCCCCACTTGGTTCTGCATCGGATCAATCCGGAGCAGGGAATCCGGCGCTTCTACTCGCTCATGATCGAACGGGATCTGTTCGGAACCGTGCGTCTGGGGCTTCTTACCGTTGCGCCCTTTGCCTTCGTCTTAGATCCCAGCCCATCCACGGCAGATCCGTCTTCCAGGCATCGTAAATGCTTGTGGCCGTGATAGTGAGCCCGAACATCAGGCCGCACAGCAGCACAAAGTCCATGAAGCGGTTCTCGGCCTTTGTGCCTCAAGTCCATGCAAGGTCAACCAAGTGATGCATACGCCACTCGAACAGAGATGAGAGCAACTACGATAACCGGTTATCGACCCGTGGACAGGTAGACATCCGGATAGGTGGACTTTCGCTAGCCTGCTCATTGGGGAGGCCCATGTACTACCTTGAGGATCAAGAGCTGGTCGCTCTTGGTCCTTCTTTCTTGGCCGATGCCACGTGAACCGTAGTTTCGCATAACGTTCAGTATCGAATGGGGCAAGGCGGCGGGGTCACGTTAGCCCTTAAGTAATACCACCGTCTTGGCGCTAAGAACCAAAAGGTATTCTGGTCTTCTCTCGCCACATTGCTGACCGCATCAATGACTGTGATCCTGCCTTGGAGGACTTTTTTGCAGTGTGATTGGCCATGCCCGCATCAGCCAGATACTTCTTCCATCTTGTCTCGGATCATGAGGTGATCCCGGACGAGGAGGGGATCGTCCTGTGGAGCGGGGAAGGCGCCGTGTTCGCCATCATCAGGGCGGCGAATGGGCTCATCAAAGAGCGCCTCCTGTTGCACGAGTGGCACGGCTGGCGCCTTGAGGTCACGGATGGGACTGGCCGAACGATCCTGCGCATCTCCCTCTCTGATTACAATCAGGAGCAGAGTATCTTTTCGCTGCACTGAGCCCGCGCAATCTCGAACCGCCTGCCTAGGTGAGTTTGCTATGGATCTTGAGGACCTCGTGTCGCTTCTGATCCCCATCGCCATCTTCGGGCTGGTAGTCGGAGTTCTTGTGCTGTTCGATGAGTAGCGCAACGTCCACTCAAATTTGGGTAAGGCTGTTTTTATAGGCCAGCGAACCACAGCCTCGTTAGGCCGTTGGTAGGCGAGAAACTTCATCGGAGGCATAAGTTATGGATTCGCCCCGCCCCGATAAGGCCACCGAGTATCGGCAGCAGGCTCAGAGGATCCGCACCATGGCCGCGCGGATTCCGCTCCTCGAAGCTAAGTATCATCTGTTCGAGGCGGCCCAGCATCTGGAGGAGCTGGCAGCAGACGAGGATCGCCGATAGGCACATTCCAAAGGCAAGATTATTGCACTGCCTCTCGTGCGCAGGTGAAAAGCGCCTCCGCAATTTCGCATAATTGTCAGTATGGAACGCGATTTGAAGTGCTCGGAACATATTCGCGGCGGCTTATGGAACGCCGTGTCGACTATTCAGTAAAATGGGCTCCAGCAAGCCCCCCGGAGCCAGCGCGGATACTGGCGACAACTTGTAGTCAAGCTTGCTCAAATTCGTCACCATCAAACCCGCAAATAAAGGCCGGTTGTCAGGAATAAGACAGCCGTTAGCGGAGCCTCACTCCCTCCACTGCTCATCCTCTGGGGAGGGAGTTTTTTTGTGAGGAAGGAGAGGCCGGAAAGCAGACCATTGCCGACCTCTCCCCGCCTGGCCCCGAACACCAGTCGGAGCAGCCGCATCTCCAGGCAAGAGAAACGATAGCCAGCTTTGGGGATCCTAGCAGCAGGACGCTTCCCCTACTCCGAGGACAAGAGGTGGCCGTTTGGCGTGCAGCGCAGAGCGGTTCCGCAGACGACTGCGAATCCGTGCACCCGCTGAACGAGGGAGTTTAACTCCCTTGCGTCGACTAGATCCGCCCCGACCCCATGCCCAGCCCAAGGTCTCCTCGTCCATCCGCGGATTTCGATCGAGCAGCGCGAGCGGGACGCGCGTGGGCCCTTGCGGGTCCCGTCGCCCCTGCTCGCAGTGGGTGGTCGTGCGCACGGGCACCCGATGCAGCGAGCGAAAGCGGCCTGAGGCAGACCCGCATTGTTCCGGAGGGCAGCGACGCGGCGATGTCACAGTGACTTTGGGCAGCGGCTTGTGGCTTGAGAGCGGCGGCATGCTCATGCGATCAGCTACAAGGGCTACCAGTTCCCACCTCAGATCATCGCCTCTACCATTTGGCGATAGTCTCGTATCCTACGAGACAGCTCGCCGGTGGGCGCTCAAGTTCGGCCCAGACGATGCTCGCCGCCTCAGGCGCAAGACGCCGCGCCGCGTTTGAGCGGAACCAGCGGTCCGCACGAGCGAGAACCGGATCCGCCTTTCACTGACGTGGCCCTCCAGGTCCGCACGATGCGCGAGGCAGCCGGGTCATCCCTGTTTGCCGGATCGAAGGTCTCCTTCGGGTCCAGCCTGTGTGAAAACTCGAACTAGCTCATCCTTGGCGCACTATTCGTACAATTTTGTGCCTCTGCACCGCGAAATCCCCGGTCTGTCTGAAGCTGTAAGACATAAAAATTTCTCAAAGGTGGGGTCCGTCAGCGTTTTCACACACTCTCGGTCAACCTGAGCCAATGAGTTCTTGCCCACGAGGGTCTGCTCACGCCGCCAGTGCAGAAATTCGGCTAAGGTTCGCCAGGGGCCAATTCCAGACGTTCCGGCATTGAGACGCAATTTCATCGAAGGCCGTTTGATGAAGCCTGAAGCGTATTCCGTTGCCATCCTCGTGCAAGGTGCTGTCCGATCGAGTCTCGAGCTTTGGCCAAGCTTGGGAAGGCGGGATGGTTGATCCCTTTGATCTTGCCAAAGCCTACCTCCCGGTGTCACTGCCAGCGAGCTGCCTTGTTCTCATCGGAGTGGCGAAGAGTCTGTACGTGAGGAATTGGCCGCGAACGAACTACCGCTGGGCAACGGTCAGGCGTGAGGACCATAACGGCCGGAGGAGCGGCTCGGCAACAACCCCGGCAATCATGGCAAAAGCCGTCAGAATGAGCCCAACACGACAATAGAGCACAGCTCGTTCCTTATAGGTCATGAGCCCTCGCAACCGTTTGGCCGGAATCAGCTCAGTCGGATCCTTGTTGCCGATTGTGGCGACAATACTGCTCAGGTTTGGAAGGAATGCTGCGCTTGGTGATCACCAAGTCCTCTCATGCCGATCCGCCTCGCTGCATGGTGCCAAAGCGGATCATGTCTCAGGATTACGGTGAAAGGTTCGGAGGCTACGTGGCAGGTTAAGGATCCGACAACAGGTGCGCCAATATTTCCCTTTTATCCACAGGGCCTTACTGGAACGCAGGTAGCGCAGGATAGTCTCTAAAACTCAGGGGTCGGCTGGGGAGCAGGTCACTTGAAACAACATTCGATATTCAATGCCATTGCTCACATCAGATTCCACCTCCGGTCAGGTTGCCGAACACTTGGGCGCCCTCGCCACCAAGGTTGATGAGATTGCCCAGCGCGCCGGAGTATCGGCCGCTGCGCGATTGGACCTTCAGACCACTCTGGCTGCACTGCCGTGGCCGAGCCGGCGGCGCCTTGGCTTGGTCCTGGAGAGTGCTCGGGTCAGCACCAGCGACAAAGCCGTCCGTGAGGCTGTCGCCGTGATGCTCGATGTAGCAGCCGATGTCTGGGCCAGAACGCCACCACCGGATGAGAGGGACAACGATTAGTCACAACCGTGAGCCGACGGCTCTCACGAGAGATCCGAGTACGCATCCCGCCCAGCGTCCCAGATGGGCACCTGGTCGTCACCTTCCTCCAGCACAACACCTGCGGCCTTTCCCTGACGCGCTGAGGCCTCAGCCACGACAACAGCAGCCTCGATGGCTTGTGGCCGCTCGCCGAACCGCCCAAGCGTTTCCTCCCCGAGATGAACGGCCCAGCCCTCTCCCGATGCACGGATGACGTAAAGATCCTGCTCGCTCATGGGGCCTCCTTGCAGCTCGCATCCATTGCCGGAATGAAGAATAACGGAAGCTCGGCAGCTTTATTCCCCGCAAGCATTTCATCAAATCGTTCAGTGGGCGAAGAACCGGGCTCGACTAAATCCCCCTGACAGGATCTTACTCCGGTGCTCTTGCGCTGCTCAATGGATTGGTTGGGCAGCCTTGCGCTGGCTCAACCGATGGTTCGTCAATGCGCTGCTACTTTCATCTGGTGAACAGTCACGAGTTCATCGGAGACGATACGGGTGTCGAAATCCTGGACCTCGCGACGGCGAGGGGCTTCGCCCTGCAAGCCATCGAGGACATCCGCGAGGAGGCCATCCAGGTCGGCGCATCCTGGCAGGGTTGGCGGCTGGACGTGGTGAACCCATCCGGTGAGGTCCTTTTGTCGATCCCGCTGGAGCCGGTCCTGCACTGACATGAACGCGGGATCATCAGACCTTGGGACTACGCCAGCTCCGTCTGGTGGCTTTTTGGCGGACGTCTCTGGTATCGCCGTCGGTTTAGGATGGGAAATCCCCGGTCCTTCGGGGCGCAGGACGACATTCCGCTCGTTTCCAGAACATACCAGCTCAGCGACTGCATGCTGCCAGCACCGAACCTGCAAAGGCCAGGAATAACGTTTCGATAATCAAGATCCCTTGGCTGGCGAACCAGCCAAGGGCCTCTATTGGAGCAGATGGCTGGCGCGCAGCCTCGTGGAGTGCCCGGCGACTGCGCGCTGGAAATCAGCAGAGGTGAGGGCCTCAGCGTCGTCCGCCCCCGTTGCCATTTCCGTTGCCACCAGCGTTTCCGCCGCCATGGCCGTTGCCGCCAGCGCCACCATTGCCATTGCCTCCCCGACCACCACCTCCGGCATTGCCGCCACCGGGATTGGACGGATCGGTGCCCTTCACATCAGTACTGGTGTTGTCGGCAGGCTCCGATCCGTTGCCCAGACCGTTGTTGTTGCCGGGCCCCTGACCGTTCCCATTTCCCGGTCCATTGCCATTGCCCCGCCCGGCACCATTGCCATCGCCGCCCGAACCTGCCGACCCGCGGCTGCCACCGCCGCTCGAGCCTCCAATGCCGCCGGTGCTGCTGGCCGGGCCACTGCCGCTGGCAGAGTTGCCGCCAAGAGAAGCGCCAGATGATGCATCTCCTGAAGCGGATCCGGCGAGGCCTCCGCCTGCGGATCGTCCGGCCGCGCTACCGGAACCCGAGGTTGCGGCTGCGCCTGCCATGGTGCTGCCGGAGGAAGTCGCACTGCTGCCCCTCGTGGAACCAGCAATCGCAGAAGAACCAGGCGCAGATCGCGCTGACGTGCCGCCTGCGACGGCACTCGTGCCAGAGCCGAAGAGACGATCCAGGAGCGATGCTCCGGGAACAGCAGTGGATCCGGTCGTCTCAGCTCTGACGTCTTGGTTTACTGCACGCCGCGCCTGCGGGAGGATCGCACATCGGCAGACTTCCTGGCCCTGGACGATGCGGAGGCGGCAGTTGCCGTACATCGATGCGTTAGCAACAGCAGGCTGGCACTGCTGGCCTGACCTGGGCATCTGAGCCTGGGCGGACGCCGACGCGGCAAGAAACAGGGTCATCGCGGACAAAGCGAGAGCGTGCGAACGCTTCATGATTCACCTTACAAGAGAGTACTGATGAGGGCTGATCGCAGAAGAGCGGCTCAGGTTGCTAGATGACGCCAAACAAAGAACATGGTTCCGGCGCAATCCTAGAAATATTTTCAGATGAAATGTGGATATACCTGCGCCTGTTAACGGATAAGCAATCTTTATACCTGGCTGCACCTTGGTTTTAGCCTGTCCGTTGACAGAGGCCCAAACGAAAGCCCCTGATAGTCTTGAACTATCAGGGGCAAGCAATACTCGATGGAGGGGCTTCTCTCGCCTAAGGGGCCACAGCCGGGCAACGATCTTATTGTCGACTCAGTTCCACCGCTTACTTGGGAAGGGAGCGGGTCAGCCGCGCGGCCGGCGCAGCCCGGCCTGTGCCACGGGTAGGCTGCGGGCGACAGGAAGATCCACCATCGGCTCGCTGGTTCTAACGCCCGAAGCCGAAACCTACCCACGCCCGACTGACGCGAAAGGAGAGTATGGCCCGTCTGATCGGGCGGCAGGATGGACGAGGTCAGGTTGTCCAGGACCTACTCGCCGTTGCCCGTTGTCACGACCAGCACTGCATGCGGCTCACCGGATGAGGTCGTGCCGACCGCAATCGACAGCGCCGCGGCCGGCCAGCCACGCTGCACGAGCAGCTTGCGCTTCAGCAGCGCGAAGTCCTCGCAGTCCCTCTTGCCACTCGTCGGCAGTGTCCAGACGTCCTCGCGCCCGTACTGCTCCATGTCGGATACTTCAACGATGGTGCTGTTCACATGGCTGTTGATCTGCCGCAGCTCGGACATCCGCTCTGACGTGAGGGCGACACGGGCCACGGGCTTAGCCGAGACCGGAACGGCATGAACAACCATCGCCAGAGTTGGTGACGGCTGACATTCTGATTGAAGCTGGCTTCCGTGTTATGGAAGCAGCCAACGCCGACGAGGCTCTCACTGTGCTCAGCGCCGGAGTTGGGGTTGACGTCCTGCTCTCGGACGTCGAAATGCCGCCAGGCCGCAACGGCTACGCGCTCGCCCGCCAGGTTCACGAGTACTGGTCCAACATCGAAATCCTGATCACCTCGGGACGGAAATGGCCGAGGGAAGGTGATCTTCCGCCCGGGGCCGCGTTCCTGGCCAAGCCCTGCCCGAGCGAGACCCTGGTGTCTTACGTGCGCTCGGCCGCCGAGCGTGCTCAGATCGCCAGAGCCACATACCCTGCTCCGGATGCGGCTGAGCCAGCCGAGGGAACGATCGTTCCGTTCCCGAAGGCGGGATGAGCCGGACAGATCATCAGGAGAGTTTTCGGTTCAGAGAAATCAGGCTCTCAGGCCGCTATTGGCGCTTGATGAGCTGAATCACCTTCCGGCTCTCCGGCTCCACGATCGCAATCTGGTTGCCGGCAATCAGGTAATTATAGGTCGTGACAGTCGGAACGGCCGTGGCGGCATCCTGGGGCAACTCGAGCAGTTCCACCTCTGGCGGAATGACCATGCCGATCCGGACGGGCTCGTTCAGATTGGTTTCCGGCAGGTCCGGAGAGGCCTTGACCTGATCCAGGATCATCTTCTGCTTCTCGGCGGAGAGCGGGATCGGCTCACCGGTCTCGATGGGAGTTCCTTGCGCCGGCTGGGACAACGCGGGAGAGCCACAGCCGAGGGCTACCATCCCAAACAGAATCAGTGGCACTGTCGCTCTCATGACTACCTCCTCCGCTGATCGGGAGAACGATGAGCGTGAGGCCCGGTTGCGTATGCTCCTCAATCGCAGACCCTGACACGCCGCTCGATCACCTCACCCCACGGGTTCATCCGGCGCTTGATGATCAGGCGGCAATCCTCGCCTCTCCACCAGGGGCGGGCCGCAACAGGGTAACTAGGCCGGTGCCATCCCGGCCCGGGCCGGCCATCGATCCGCTCTTCTTCGACATACCGTGGGCCGCGCTCGATCCTCTCCTCGCGGAAGCGCTCGGTGACGACAGGCGGTGGGGTCTCGTAGATCTCTCTGCGGCTCTCGACCTCGACACCCTCGAAGGGGGCGATCCCATAATCAGCCGCCCGGGCTGAAGCGGTCAGGCACAGACCAGTCAGCCCTGCGATAAGAATTGCTGTGCGTGCTCGCATCGATCTCTCCTTGCCGTCAGGCCGGAACCTGAACCCAACTAGGACCAAGACAATGGCAGAGGCGGTGTGACGCTTACCCGAACAATTCCTTCAGCTGGAATTCATTGGCATGGGGCGAGCGGCTATACGGCTGTTCGAAACCAGGCCGTCGCTCGACCAGAGCCCGAATTCGAATGGGCCAGGGAACTTTGCTGGAAGCTTGGCGTTATGTGGGCTCGACCTGAGGCATCAGGCGTCGAGCCATAACGAAGAGCGGCTGTTTCGGCAGCCTGCCAAAAACCTGCAAGGGCATTCATGCACGCATTTCCCCAAACCACCCGACCCGAAACCTCGCGAGCCTTTACCATTATCCTTGAGCGCCTTTACGCCATGGCGCTGCAGACGGATCCTTCGCTGGGCGATCCCGCGGATCTTGACGCGTCCCTCACGGCCTTGCCCACCGAGAACCGCAGTCAGGTCATGCTGGTGCTGGAGAGCGTCGAGAGCCGGGCACAAACTCGAGCCGACGTGGAACTCGCAGAGGCGGCCCGGATGGTCCGGCATGCTGCCAGGCGGGTCTGGGCGTATGAGGATTCTGGCAGCTTGCGCTGTGCCTAAGCGGAGGGTGCCAAGGCGGGAACTCATTCTACCTTTGTCCGCCTGGAGTGACTTCTGAACGGCCGCGGCTCCCTCCCTTCTTAAGAGGGGGGCCGCCGTAGGCCGTGCTCAAGGGGCGAAGCAAGGGTGGCAGGCTGAGGATCTCAAGCTGGGCTTTGAGCGTTGAAGCTATGCCATGCTGCACAAGGGAGGTCCGCATGCCCCGTCTCATGATCACACTCGCGGGACTGGCATGTAGCGCGATGCTGGCCAGTTCCGCTCAGGCTCAGTCGACCGCCTCGCTCAGTGGCGGGCCCGCCAACTTCTTCGAGCGGCTATTCGGAGGCCTGGCGTCGCCGGCAGCCCGCCAAGTTGTTATCTGGCGCGGTACGCAGCAGCCCGGCACGATCGTTATCTCGACCAGCCAGCGCCGGCTCTACTACGTGCTCGGCCAGGGACAGGCGATTCAATACGGCATTGGGGTCGGCCGTCCAGGCTTTGCGTGGGCCGGCACCAAGACGGTCAGCATGAAGCGGGAGTGGCCCGACTGGAGCCCTCCGGCCGCGATGCTGCAGCGGCGTCCTGATCTGCCGCGTTTCATGAAAGGTGGCCTCGGCAATCCCCTGGGTGCCCGGGCTCTGTATCTTGGCTCGTCGATGTACCGCATCCATGGCTCGAATGAGCCGGAGACGATCGGTTATGCGGTTTCCTCAGGCTGCATCCGCATGACCAATGCCGATGTCGTTGATCTCTATAACCGAACACGGGTCGGCACCCGGGTCGTGGTCTTACGCTGACGAGATCTGACGCGGTTGACCATTCTGGGAACTCAGCCGTGGTTTGACGCCATAGCCTCAGCCCGCAGATCCTCAGGAATTGATGAGACACTGCTCATCGACATCAAAGAAACGGAGTGAGCCGGGAAGCGGCGTGAAGGGCACGATCCGTGGGCTGCGTAACACAAAGCCGTAGGGGCCGATGAACCAGGGGGAAGGATGCTCGGTGACGCAGTCGGCGATCTCGACCTCGCCAACGATGCCTCCTCGGGGAAGATCCTCTTTCCGCGGCAAGCCTCCACCCAGCATGATCGCCTGACACAGCCATTGCTCAGGGCTCCGGCACGCCTGTTGGAAAGCGCTATAATCCTCCTGGCGCACGATTGCAGTGGCATGGATCAGGACGCGCCCGCGGAACTGGGTCGGCCATTCCCGATTATCGACATCCATTCCGGCATGGAAGATCGCCCACGCAAAAGGCTGTCGGACAGAAAGAGCGACTGTCATCCAGGCAACAATCCCGTCACGACGAAAAACTTTGCTTCGAGTTGAGCGACGAGCGTTTCCAAGTGCTCCGGCAAAGGTGACCTCAAGGTATCCTGGTAGATACTCTTCAGAGAATGGCCGAGAATTAAGTTCACTTGCTCCTGCGAGAAGGTCAGGCTGTTTGGGATGTTGTTCATCATCTCACGGTTGTCGTTCCATGGCATGGGATTATTCTCAAGGTCCGCGTAGCGTTGGTTGATTAACACAGGTTAAACGTAACTCGTGCGCTCATGATCTGGTTTCAGCGGGGCCGTGAGATGAACCTACGGCCGTGCCAGGCGTCCATCGGATGTGTCAGGCAGGACGAATGACGGCCGACGAAAGACATCTCATCAATCGCAAAAGGCTTTCTCGCGACCATAGCCTTGTCACCATTGGTGCTGGTCTTGGGGTGCTTCTCGTCCGGGTCGGCCCTATCCTGTTGTTCGTTTGATCGACCCAGGGTGAAACTGCACGATTTGAACTGCCGTGACAGTTCCAACCTTCAGACATCAGAACCATGACGAAAACGGTCCGGGGACAACCTGGGTGTTCGGAGTTCCAGTCCGTGGGGCGAACACAGGAAAGCGGCGTGTGATTTCAGGTTGGTCGCCGATAGCGAACGATAACCTCTGCCCGCTGGCGAGCTGCATCAGCGAAAAAAGGCCGGGCCAGAGGCCTGGCTAACGGTGAGGTCCGACGAAGTTCAAAACCTTCCAGAGGGAACGGCAGATCAGGCAGCGCCGGGAGGAAGAAAGCGCTGCCGCGTTGAAATCAGCCAAAGCCTGTATCGACCGTGTTTGCTCTTCGGGCAATAGAACCCATGTCATGAACGGGCTGCGCCGCAGACATGACGTCCATCTCACAAACGCCGCATACTCATCTCAGGCAAACCTTCCGCTCCGACGTCGTTATCGAGCATCCAGAGAACATGGCGGATGCCATGTGCAGGTGAATTCACGCCTCACCCGCCGTCCCAATGTCCCTCGATCACAGCGATCTTGAGTTCGATCAGATCCGCAAGAATGTTGTTGGGGTGAGAGCCCAGAGATCCTGAGCGAGCTCCTTGAGTTCGGTGAGGGTGGCGCCTTCCGTCAGGTTCCGCTCGGCCATGCGTAAAGCCTCCGTGAAATCCATCGCTACACCCTCCTTCGGAATCGGTCAGGAGATGAGCGTCCGAATGAGGCAATCATGCGCCAGCAGATGAACACTTCCGTGATGGTCAAATTGCTTGATGATAATCGCGCTCACATTTTGATACAGCGTCGTGACCACAGGCCACTCGAGCAGTCCGGCAATTGCGGCACGTTCCTGTGCTGCTTAAGAAGCCGTGGGAGTTCAGGTCGAATCTTATGCTGCCGATCACGCGATGAATGTCCGCTTGGGAACATTGCGGTCGTGTCTCGGCGTTCGCACGTCCGCACGATTCATCGTGGATGGACACACGGGATGTCGCTCCTGCTCCCTATGGTCGCAGACCACCAGCATGCGGCGCCTCGACGAGCCGATTTCGTCCAGATGCTGGGTGGAGCAGGTTATCCAAGCGGATGGAACTCCCGTCTACGCTGAGGAATCTCACGGGTAGGCTGGCGCACCGGCCGATAACGGTTTCTGTAGCTCGTATAAACGGGCTTCCGAGCATACCGGTAGGCTCGATAGTGCGCGCGTCCGGTGTTCGCACTGATGACGCCACCGATTACTCCGCCAACCGCGGCGCCGACGGGCCCACCGACAATGGCGCCCGCCACCGCACCGGTCCCAACGCCAACGGCTGTGCGGCTCTGCGCCATAGCGAAAGTTGGAAAGAGTGTGAGCGCCGATAGCGAAGCAAACGCAATGACAGCCTTCCTCATGCAATGAACCCCTTGTTTTTGATTGCCGGATCTAACCCTGAGCGGGCCGCATGGTTCCGGCAGATCAAGCTATATGTGTGAGAATGCGGGAGCCATCGACGCCTGGTCGTGTGACGGTGGAACCGTGCTCATCGCGGACCTCAAACTTGCGATCATCACATCCGATTGGATCGTATCTTCGTGAACCAGAAGCGGTGGTTTACCCATGGCTGGAAAGAAGCGTCTCACCAATCCGACCTTCGGCGGGCGCGTCCGGATGGGTTGGATACTCAGGTCAGCCGACATCTCATCAGGCACAGGCGTGCTGAATTGCATGGACGAAAGCCTGTTTCCCGCCAGCCCACGCTGAGACCGTCACCGTGAGCCATGGTTCGACCGCACTCAAAAAGATGCAGGGGAGGCTTTATCAGGAACACGCGTGGACAAGGCGAACGCCTGCCATAGAGTTGCCGCAATCCTTAACCGAATCTTACGTCGGCAGGACAATAAAAGGGGAACTCGAATGGGCAGGCTCTTCACGACACTCGGGGTTTCGGTTGTTGCGTTCGGAACCTTGATCGGGAGTGTGGAGGCGAAAACCGTCTTCTACGAAATCAACGGGCAGCGGTACTCCTACGACACCAGCAATCGCAAGCAGGCAGCGGCGGCTCGCAAGCAGATCGAGACGGCCAAGGCCGCTGAGGCTGCACAAGCCAAGGCCGCGGCGGAACGTGCAAGCAATCCTTTGGCCGCCCTCTTCGGTTCGCAGACCCAACGAGAGGCTGCGGAAGCTCAGGCTCAACTCGCGAAGTTCGTCTCGGATCAGCAGCTTGCTGCGGCAGCGAGCAAAGATCAACGTTCTTCTCGGGCCTCCAAGCATGAGGACCCCGCAAGGTCTGCAGAGGACAATGCCAATGAGCCAGCGGGAACGACCGGAGGCCAACAGGCCGTCGCTGTCGCAAGTGTAGCATCTCCACAATCGGGATCAGACTCCCAAACCTCCGCTGAACCAGTTCGCGCCGACAATGCCCGTAAGGCAGCTATCAAGTCGGTTTTCCTCGATGCCGAGACCGGGATCAAGACGATCATCAGGACGGATGGATCAATTCAGGAGGAGTTGTTCGACCCTGGCATTCTGTCGAAGCTTGATCCGGAGCAGCGCTCTGCAAGAACTGCCAGCAATGTGGTTGGTACCGATCCATTGCCTAAGTCCGCACCCGGGGACATGACCGGTTCCATCGGTTTTCAAGGAGCGGCGCTTGAGCCAGGTTCGCGCTCTGACATACGCGGTCGATCTCTGACCAACTAAGGCATCGCGCACCAAACATCATTATTCGGATCACGTCCTTGCCGATGACTATGGTCATCGGCCGGATGGCTATGGGGCAACCCGAAGCGTTCCTCCGAGGACCTGCGGATTGGCGATGCAGGCGAAAGAAAGTTCTACCGCTGCGCCATGATCGAAGCCGGAGCCCAAATCCGGTGTAGGAGTGGTGCCGCGATAATCCCGCCGATCAGGGCGAAAGCCGCCACAATCAGCCCCAGGCGCCCATACCATGCGAACCGCTCGTTGCGTCTCATAGAAAGCCGATGGTTGTTGCACTCAGGGACATTATACGTGGCGAGTACCATCGGCCAAGGGGCAGCACACACACTTGTCATCCGCGTCCAAGGGAAAGCGTGTGTTCCCGAGCAATGCAGATCGCTGCTCCAGGCATCGTCATAGCCCTTGCCGGCGAGAAAGTTCTCGCCTCTGGAACCAGCTCACAGAGGATGCTGCAAGGGGTGGGGCTCGTGCCGGTCCAAAGAGAAAGGCCTGGGAGCCCCCCAGCGGCTCCCAGACCTTACCTAAGGCTCCGGAGGACCAGGGGAGGAGCGGCCTAGGTACTCCGGAAGGTAGGGCAGAGGTGGTTCCCGTCCAGTGCGGCGATGCCGTTGGCCCGATCCCAAGCGCTTAACAAAGCCCCAATGGGTGCGGCAACATTCCTGTTTATCCACAAGCCTTTAACGGAACCGAGGCAGCCATTGGACTGTTTCAGAAACTCGCGGTGATGGCTGGGGAGCATTGCCTTTGAGACGACATGGCTTTTGGTTCTTCACATCGGGCTTCCGCTGAGATTGCCCATCACCTGAGCGCTCTGGCCGCTAAAGTGGACGAGATTGCCCGGCGCGCCGGTGTCTCTGCCTCTGAGCGTTTGGATCTTGAGACCACTCTGGCGAGCCTGCCGTGGCCGGAGCGGCGACGTCTGGGGTTGATCCTGGAAAGTGCACGTGTCAGCGCGACCAGCGAGGCCGTCCGGGATGCGGTCGCGGTGATGCTCGGTTTGGCTTCCGAGGTCTGGGCCAGAACGCCCCCACCTGCCGAGCGGAATAGCGAGAGCGACCGGGAGCCGGAAAGAGAGTAAACAGCGAGGTGGCGGAACCCTCTGCGCCACGGATATCCTCCATCGGCAGACCACGAGCAGGGCGTTCTAATCGAGAACCCAGGTCTGATGCCTCTTGAGCCAGATTAGAGGTGGGAAGGCGTTCAGCGTCAGGCGGGACGAATTCCAACGTTTGCCCACCGCAACTGATACTGGCGCACGATCTCACGCAGGGTGTTGGCTTCGTCCTGGAGACCGCCAACTGCATAGGAAGCCGCCACCTTCGAGAGTTGGCTTACGATCTGCTCCGGCGTCTCACCGGCATTCTCAGGCGACGTGAGATGTTCCCGTGTGGCGACTTCAAAGCTGCCGCCCTCATCGCGAGCTTGAACGGCTTCCTGGAAACGGCTGTTGTGAACCATGATGCCCCTGCCATCTGGACTTCGGCGGACTGTCGCGGATTCAGCCTGTCCGAAGGTTCGTAGCCGCACAAGGCATCCCCGCTTGACAGCATGACGCAGGAGCGGCACGCAACGGGAGCGTGAAGAAGTGCGGAGTGGTTTGAGAGTTGCCCGGTGGAAAGCGGATCGTTTCAGGACGAACGGCGGTTGGCTGCCTCACAAGCCCGCCGCATGCTTCTGCCAACCATACCACCACAGATTTTGATCACGCCGACAACGCCTCAGCCCATGGCAGAGTAAGATTGCGGCATCGATTACGCCGTCGGAGTGGTCTTGTAGTAGGCATCGACCCTGGCGCCGTACTCGTTATCCGTAAACGGATCCTCCCCGGCGCTGTACTGCGGGGCCTCAACCAGTCGGTCTCTGTCAATATCGACCACATAGCCGCCCAACCGCGGGTCATAGGTCAAAGCTCGCCAGGGCAGCGGATGGTAGCTCTCGCCGATCCCCAGAAAGCCGCCGAAGCTCATCACCACATAGGCGACTTGCCCCGAGATCTTGTCGACCATGAAGTTGTACACGGCCCCGAGCTGCTCGCCGGATTGGTTGAACACCGGCGTGCCCTCGACCTTGCTGGAGGCAATCAGACGCCGGGTCTCCTCAATGGCGATACCCTCACCCGAAGGGTCGAGTTCCATGGAGCCTGGTTCGCGAAGTTGTCTCTCGTTTGGTAACTGCGTCGGCATGATCCTCTCCTCCCAAGAGAAACGTCATGCTGGAGCGGCCGTTCCGACTTGCTTGCGGGCTGAGCACGGCGGGCCGGGCCTGTCCAGGTCACGGCAAGCGAGTCGAACGCTGAGGATGAGACCGCAATCAATTCCTCCCAGGGTTGGATGACACGATTGAACACCGTCGAGCCAAGAGAGCGGAGGAAACGAGGTGGGCTCTAGGTCGCCTGGAAGGCTCTTCGGGCTCGTTCGCGGATTTCGTCCAATTCGTCCTGAAGAGAATTGATCTGCCCTTCCAGCTCCTCAAGGGTGGCACAGTCCGGAGTGATGAACAGGCGGCCATCCTCGCCCCTGGTATAACGCAGAAGGGCAACCCTGATCGAGGCTGGTTTGTCGGGAGTTCCCGGTGTGATGTCCAACTCGAAGGCTCCGAAGACATGCATGGCGCTGCCTCCTTCCTGGATTGAGAATGCCCCGAATGAGAAGGATTGCGAGGACCGCCGCATCTCTACGTGCGCTCAGCCTCACGATCTATGAACAAGACCCGATCCGCCAACGTGGAAGAGGAGGATTGCTGAACTGCAATCCTGCCGGAACGCAGTCGGGGCGGCTCATGTTCGTGTCTGAGATGGATTGGGAAGCGATGGATCCCGTTGTTTCTGGATCGGAGACGGTGTCGAACTTCTGCGACCAGAGGTGATGCTGCCAGGAAGTATCGGAGAGCGTGTCCTCGGACACGGTGCTCTCGGCTGCGGCAACGGAGAGAGTAAGGCCTGCCAACAACATCGCGGCTGCGGGAATTCTGACGTCGATCATCATAGCCTCCACGGGTAGACGAGAGAATAATCCCGCTCCGTCCAACAGCGTTCCCAAAGGGCAAGAGAGATTGACCGCGGATGCCGCTGACCCAGACAAGCAGACGGCCGGCAAAGATCATGTCGCATCGGCGGGGAACCAAAGCGGCGCAAGCGCATTAACAAACGTCGCCGGCCTAATATGCCCCCATAGGGCCGGTGACCCTCAAAGCGCCCTCTCATGGGCGCTTTTTCTTTGCCGCGAATGCGGTCGACAGTCCGGATGTCGAATGGCTGTCATCCAGGCTGTCAAACAAGGACTTGCAACACGGTCCTCAGACAAGGACTCTGGTCAATGCAGCGCCGGTTCAAGATCCAGGGAGTGAAGGAGGCGGCCCTCCACACCGACGATCTCAAGGCGCCATCCGCTCCAATCGTCACGGCTGCCGCCATTGGCGTCCCGCAGTTCGTTAATGGCGGTTCGCGCCAGGGCCGCAGCCACCTCAAGATCAAGAACGTCAAGACCCGTGTCGTCCCGAATCGTTTCTCGACCGTGGACGAGATGGAAAAAGCAGCGCATCGGCAGTCCTTCCTCATCCGAGACATGGACGCAGAGTGGTAGCACGTTTCCTCGCACGGCGAAGCGACCACTCAGTTTCATTGGGTGCTCCCTGGTGGGGCAATCCCAGCGTCTAAAAAGGAAGGCTTGCTGACAAGGTATCCAGCCGACACCAGCACCCCGACTTCCGCCATCCCTGCCGGACCAGCCGCGCGAACTCGAACCCGTCAAGGGAGCCCGCCATGTCAGCATCGGTCAGGACCGCCTTGATGTCAGGCCGCTGCTTCAGGATCTCGTACCTCGTCGGCATCCTCAGCCTCCAGGAACCAGAAGCCCATCTCGCGCGGAATGTCGACCTGCGTCAGGCGGACCAGCGGCTCGTCCCCGTCCAGGAAGTCCACCGGCTGATTCAGGCTTCCGCCCCGGGGTTTCATGTGGGCAGCAACGGGCGCCGGCAAACTTGATTCCGCACCGGCAAGGATTTGCGAACTTCAGGGCATAGTCGGGCCGAGCTACGGCTTCGCCGGGGTTGGCGGCTGCTCGATCTCAGCTTGCGCGAAGGCCGTCAGCGGCTTCGCTTTTGGATCGACGATTGCTGCCACCCAGCCGCCTGGAAACCGGCCCAGTTCCTCATTATGGGCCCGCACGGCGCCGATGAGATCGCTGCGAGCCACCACCAGCTGGTCTCCCTGGCGCTGGAATTCGTGTAGGCGGTTCTGCAGGGCCGTGTCGCCCGTGAGCTCGGGATAGCGCTTGATCGTCGTGTACAGCCTCTCCAGGGCATCCGAGAGGCGCTGCTGGGCCTGCTCGTAGTGCCGGAAGCGCTTCGGCTCGGCCAGGAAGCCGTCGGCGTTGCGGATGGCCACGACCTCGTCATGGGCGGCCATGACCTCGGCGAGCACCTCGCGTTCGGCCGGGGCCTTCCTCCGCACCGCCTCGACCAGCGGCGGCACCTGATCGGCCCGTTGTTGATATTCGTGGAGCACCTCGCTCCAAGCTTGCTGGGCCCGCTCCCGCAAGCGGGACACATCCCCAGGAGCGCAGGCCGTCACACCAAGGCTGAGGCCGAGGGCAAGGCTCAATGCTCCCAGACGAGTACACACTTGTTCCTCCTGCTCTGGAGGGGCCGGGTGACCAGACCAGCCGTCAAGAGTTGGCCATCGCTCGCGTAACCCGAGCCGTCGGCGCTGGTTCCCGGTTCTGAGCCCTGGCATCCTCGCGGACTACTCCAGCTGAACCCGGCGTCAGAGGGTCTCCACTGAAACCCGATCAGAGCTTCTTGGCTTGAGTCGTTGGACGGCCGGACCGGTGCTCAACCAAGACGGTGGTTCGCGAGGCCGTCTCAGCCGCATGGCCCTGGAACGGCATGGCGGCCCATACTCTGGCAGCCTTCAGCTGAAAGAACTCGGCGGCCCGCTGGACCTCTGGATCGGACGAGAAAGCCTTCAGGCTCTGGAGGGTGAGCACCAGACGGCGTCGAAAGGGCCACGGCAAGGCTGTCAGCGTATCGTCCACGGTCAGGCGCGCAGCCCCTTCCACTCCAGCCTGATCGGCAATGTCATCGATCCGGCTCTGGACGGCACTCAGGCTTGCGGGGCTGGGAACATCACTCATCGAGACAAGGCACAATACACAGCAAACTGCTTCGGCAACGGCCGCGGCACCATGTTCGTTCCTCGAGGGGCCTGTGCGGCAATCGCACCCACCAAGTGAAGCCTCAATAATAGCTTGGCGGCAAAGGCCGGAACAGGCTGGTCCAATCAGGAAAAGCCAAGCTAACTTCCAGAGAAGGCTGGCTCATCTTCTCCTCTAAGCCGGGCTTTAACCAGCTGTTAACCATGCCTTTACATCCTCAGGCGCAATGAAGCCCGGAGATACCATGGCTGCTGACAGACAGAATTTTCGAAAAGCACACCTTGGCAAAGCAGCCCAGGTTCGGATCGGTCGCAGGCTGCGATTGGTCTACCGCCCCCTCATTGGCGAGCCGATCCCCGACGAGTGCGTCGATCTACTCCTTGCCCTCAGGCGGAAGGAACGAGAACTGGGTCGCTCAGCGTAGCCTGCGTTGAACGCCAAGCCTCAGGGCCCGCTATGCAGCCCTGCCTCGGCTCAACGGTCCCGCGGAAACCCACGCCCGCCAAGCACCGTTAGCGCCACCGAGTCTTGTCCCACTCTGTCGGAGTCAGGTCATGCGTAAACTGGCAGTTCTCTCGGCGGTGGCCCTGGTCGGGTTTGGATCCCTGGCCGACACCACGGATGCGGAAGCCCGCTCGCGCCGCAACACCGGGACCGTGGTCGCGGCGGGTGTGGCCGGCCTCGCCGTCGGCGGCCTGGTCGGCGCTGCCGCGTCCAACGCCTATGCAGCCCCCGCCTATGGCTACAGCTATCCGGCCTATGGCTCTCCGAGCTACGGCTATGCGCCCGTGACGACCACGCGCGTGGTGCGAACCTATGACGATTACGACTATCCGCCGCACTCGGTCTATCGCACCACACGTGTGGTCAGGTACTCGGCGCCGGTCACATACGGTTATGGCTATGCGCCCGCGCGCTACGGCTATTCCTGGGGCGGTCCCGCTTACAGCGACTACGGCTGGTAGGAAAGCCATAATGGGTGGTGGATAGCAGCGAACAGTCGCTCCGAGGGTTGCCGTCCGTCGCTTATGAGACTGCAGGTCTCTTGCGGCGCACGCTTTGGACGCTATGTCGGCTTGAACACGCGGTGCTCTTTGCCCCCAACCTGTAGCTCGCGTGTGAGAAAGGCCCGGTCAACCGGGCCTTTCTTTTGGCGCACGTTCAAGGCTTGCGTCGTTGCAGCCCGTCCACACCTAGGATGTGGCCGCCTGATACTCCCGCAATATTCATTACTCCGCGGCGGATGCGGGTGCGGAAGCCGGAAGTGATTTGACATCACGAGGCTGGGGAACTGCCATGACGGATTGGATCTTTGCTGCAAGATCGCTGGTCCGGTAAGGCTTATAGAGAAGGTCGACGTCGTCAATCGTTTCGTCGTCGTCCACATAGCCGGTGGTCAGGAGCACCCGGATGTCCGGCATTTCCCGCTTGATCACGCGTGCAAGATCGATGCCATTGAGTTCACCCGGCATCCGTACGTCGGAGAACACGAGGCGCACGTGTCTGTTCTCTTTCAGCAGCCGGAGCGCCTCGTCGGCGGACCCAGCCTCGATTGCCTCGAAACCCAGCGAGCGGATTGTCGAGAGCGCCACTTGGCGAACTGCCGGATCATCCTCCACGACAAGCACGGTCTGGCCGGCTCCGAAGGGCTCTGCAACGGCGGGTTGGGCTTCTTGCAGTTGCTCGGCGACACCCTCTGCCCGGGGCAGGAACATCCGAATGCTCGTGCCCTCGTTCGGTATGCTGTCGATCTCCACATCGCCATGGGATTGCTGGACGAAACCATAGACCATGCTGAGTCCAAGGCCCGTGCCCTTGCCACTCTCCTTGGTGGTGAAGAACGGCTCGAACACGCGCTTCAGCACTTCGGGAGGCATGCCGGCTCCGGTATCGCCGACCGCGATCATGACGTATGCGCCGGCCGGGACAGCCCTGCCCTCCCCCATCACTCGGTTTTCGACAGCAATCGTCAGGTCGCCGCCCTCGGGCATGGCGTCACGGGCATTGACCGCAAGGTTCAGGAGCGCCGCCTCCAACTGGGCCCGGTCGGCCTGGATGGACCAGACATCCTGGTCCAGATGCAGCTTCGCATGGATACGCTCGCCCAAGGTCCGCCGCATGAGGTCCAGCAACCCCGGCATGAGGGTCTTCACGTCGATGGTTGAGACCTGCAGTGGTTGGCGCCGCGAGAAGGCGAGCAGCCGGTAGGTGAGGTCAGCACAATGCTGAGCACTCTCCATTGCCATCCGCACGCGCCTCTCGGCCGTCTCGTCGCCCTGAATGGATTTCCGCAAGAGATCGAGATTGCCGATGACGACGCTGAGCATGTTGTTGAAGTCGTGGGCGATGCCGCCCGTCAGGCGGCCGACAGCCTCAAGCTTGCTGGCGTGGAGCAGGTTCTGCTCCATCTGCTTGCGTTCGGTGATGTCGAACCACATGCCGAAGAACTCCCGCGGGCGCCCCTCGTCGTCGCGCATGAGCACGGTCTGGTCGAGGACATGGCGGTCCGTCCCATCGGCGCAGCGCCAGCGGTACTCCAGGCTGACGGTGCCGTCCTCGGCCAGATCGTGAAGCTGAGCCAGGACCCGGTCGCGATCCTCCGGGTGCAGCCGGGTCGACCAGAAATCCGGCCGTTCGAGAAAGGCCTCCGGCCCGAAGCCGGTGATCCGCTCGATGCTCTCGTTCGTAAAATGGAGTTGTCGGTGATCCCCCGTCACGGAGGCGGTATAGAGCGCGATTGGCAGCGACTGGAGGACGAGGGACTGGTGCTCCTCGCGCCGCCGTAGGGCTTGCTCCGCCTTCAGCTTCTCGCTGCGGACTCGCAGGTTTTCCATGAGCAGCCGCCGCTCCTCCTCGCCTTGCCGGCGGATCTCTTCGGTCTTGCGGTAAAGATCGACGAAGATCGCGACCTTGGCTTTCAGGATCAGCGGCTCGACCGGCTTGAACACGTAGTCGACCGCGCCTGCCGAGTACCCCTTGAAGACATGCACGTCGTCCTTGTTGACGGCCGTGAGGAACAGGATCGGCACCCGCGCCGAGCGCGGCCGGGTCCGGATCAGGCCGGCGACCTCGTAGCCGTCGAGCCGCGGCATCTGCACGTCGAGCAGGATCAGGGCAAAGTCGTCTTGCAACACTCGTCGCAGGGCCGCCTCGCCGGAATCAGCCGTGACGATCTCGATCCCCGGCGAGCGCAGCACTTCTTCCACGGCGAGGAGATTTCTGGGATCGTCATCGACGACCAGGATCCTGGCAAGGACCACATCAGATAAGGGGCGAACCGAACCTGGGCGGAGTACGCCCGGATTCGACACCACCTGCCTCTCATCTTCCAGCATGAATTCAGCCTGACTTCCACTCGCGGAGATGGGCTTGTTATCAAAGCACCCGCTGTGAGCCTAGTGACCCAAGCTTGCGTGGTGGTCGCACCTGGGGCTGGTGGTGGGCCAGACGACCGTGGTGCCGTTCTGCCCCCGGCTGGGATGAATGCTGGCGGCCCCGCCCGTAGAGCGGGCCGGGACCGGCTCCTTGAGGACGATGCTAGTGCCGCCGCACAACACGCCGCCGGCGGTTGTCGCCCTGGACCTCATCGACAACACCGCCCGGGGCGCCCGCGACCGCGCCGGCCCCGGCCCCGACCACTGCCCCAACCGGTCCTCCGACCACCGCCCCGGCGGTCGCGCCAACAGCCGTGCTGGTGGCCTGCTGGCGGGTGGCACAGGCGCCCGCTAGGAGACACAGGGCGGTTACGAACATGAGTTTCTGCATGAACTTTCTCCAACCGATCCGACTGCGGATCCCCCTGACAACTCCGGGCAAGCTGGACAGTTCGGCAATGGCATTGAAAAGCGGCAAAGAATCCTGAGGAAGGCCATGTTTTCAGATCCGTCGCGGAGCCATTGGACATGGAATCATTGAGCGGAACGGCCGCAGGCAAACCGGCGTTGGAGAACAGAACTTAACCCAGGTTAAGGGAGGCCACCCATGTGCCTCAGTCCGAAAGCGTTCCTGATCGTCGGCGTTGCCATGGCTGGCCTCATGGCTGGCGTGGAGCAAAGAGCTCAGGCCCAGGGCCAGCCTCAATCCTCTGAGAGCCTTAAAACCGAAAGCACCGGCCCGCAGGATCCCCGCTCGACCGGCTCGGTGGGCCGCTCGAACGCTCCGCTGAGCGACAAGCTGGATCGCACCGACGGCGTGATCCGTCCGCCGGCCGACATCGCCCCCGACATGAACGTCCGCCCTCCGGTTCCAAATCCCGGCACGACGCGGGTCATACCGCCCCCGGGATCGCCAGGCGGCGACCAAAGCGTCGAGCCGAAGTGACGGCAGCCTCGATAGTCACTTGGCTTCAGCATGCCCTTAGCTTCCGACGCTGCCCCGCTCGATCAGATCATTGAGCTCGCCCATGAGATCATTGATGAGTGCCCTTCGTGTGCGGGCACGGCCAAGTAAGGGACAGTTTGCTCAGGCAGAGTTGCGCAGCAAGCCTGACGCTGACATGGCCCAACGTATCAATTCTAATCTGCCGCCACCGCAGCCTTGGTGACATCATCAGGTCCGAGTTCAGCCTCATTGCTAAGGCTCAGAAGGCAAGCCAGCTTCAGACGAGCCCGATTGACCCGGCTTTTGACGGTGCCTATCGGCACTTGGCATACTTCAGCGGCCTCCTCGTAGGACAGTCCCTGTGCTCCAACGAGGAGAAGTGCCTCGCGCTGGTCTCTGGGAAGCGTCGCCAGAGCTGCGCGGAAGTCCTCGAAGTCGAGATGGCTCTGCTGATCCGGATACGTCCTGAGCCGCGCCGCAAAGGCCCTATCCGTATCCTCGACTTCGTGCTTGCGCTTGCGGTAATCGGAGTGGAACAGGTTGCGCAGGATGGTGAAGAGCCAGGCCTGCATGTTCGTGCCGGGTTCGAACTTGTCGATGTTGGCCCAGGCTCGCATGATCGTCTCCTGCACCAGATCGTCTGCGCGGTCGCGATTGTTGGTGAAGGAGATGGCAAAGGCGCGCAGGCTCGGGATCGCGGCGAGCAGTTCATCTCGCAGCGACACCCTCTCAACCAGCATGCTGCGGTGTCGCTAAGCGCGTCTCGATCTCACGGGCTAGGTTCATCAGCGGCGGAGAGACCGATTGCTGGAGCAATCCAGCATACATCGCTTGCAGGTTTGTCCCGATCCGGTCGTGTGTTTCTGATTGGATGTCCGTCCAGAGGCTGTCATCGCGCCACGCATGGGGAACAACAATAATCTGGCCCACGGGCCAATCTTCATCCGCAGCAGGTCCCATGAGGCGTTTCCTCTCAATCCGCTCTCTTGCTGGAGCACGACAACCAACCGCAAAGATCCTCAGGCGTTCCAGGGGGTGAAACACAAATTATTAACTTACATCAAATTTACGTGCGTCGGGGATGTATAGGTAAGATCGTCCTGGGTAGCCATCGAAGATGGAACTGTGGGTAATTGAGCTAAAAAGAACCCGGCTGCTCTTTCAAGCGCCGGGTCGAGCAAGATGTAACTCGTAAGTCTTGGACCCATTTGCACAAGGGGAATGCGGGGACTAATAGTGGGTCCGTATGTTCGAATAATTCGATTGTAGCCGACTGGTTCCCCAATCAGCAGATATTTGCTCAGAAAGCTTCTCTTTTAATTTGCGCGGATGCTCGGGCTGGCAGCTGATATCTGAGCCTCTGGGCTCCACGGGAATGGGAGCGATCCGCCGAAATTCGTCGCTTGTGGCAAGCGGCATCGTCATATCTGGATGCTCATGGCTGGCGGTTTACCCGATCTCCTCAGCCCGGGTGCTTCTGTTTCTGGACTACTCCCGATGCCGAGGGTTGAGCGCTTCAGGAATGAAGACTCACTCCGGTTGCTCAGTTGAGCGCCCGCGGGAACAGCTTAGCTTATCCGGTGTGGCTCCGTTATTTTGCCCCCTGCGGATGCCACGGTGCCCTGGCCGAGATTTCCTGAGACCCGTCACGGCCAGGGCGCTTCCGTTTACTGTTCGCAGCGCCTAGAGCAGAGAGATATTGGACAGAACCGCAGACTGTCTCTCTAGCCGGATCGCAATGATTGCGTCTGTGCGCCTCACCCTCATTTGGCACGTAGTGAATGACCATGAACCAAACCGATCAGCCGACCCTCGATCTAGCCAGTATCACTGCCGATATTGTTGCGTCGTACGTTGCGAACAATGCCGTCCACCGAGCCGATCTGGCGGCCGTGATTGCGTCCGTACACGCCGCGCTCCAGGGATTGGTGACTCCCAATGTATGGACCGGCCGTGCGTCGCAAGGGGCTTTCGAGACGGTGAGGTTGGTCTTGGGCTAATGTATCCGGCCCTTGCGGCGCAATGCTCCCGGCCATCATGGGTATCCGCGCACATCGGTTCTCATTAGCCGATCGGCCCTTGCGGCCATTGGGGTCACCAGAGCACCAATGTGACGGCGCGACCGTTCTCCATCTCGTCTTCCTCTCGCAGACCTCGGCGAGCTTCAGGCGGCTAAACTGGGGTCAGGCTCCTGCTCGTCCTAACCGGCGGCAGCCACCGTTCGCGGTTCATAGATCCGGTTCTGGCTCAACACACTCCAGGCGATGCGGGCCAGCTTGTTGGCCAGGGCTGCCGCCAACACGTTGTGGTGCAGGCGCATCGAAGCGGCAGTCAGCCATTCGCCAAAGCTGTGCTGGCGCCACTTCGCCGGCCAAAGCAGCAGCACACGAGCAGCCTGGATGAGCAGGGATCGCAGGTAGCTGTTGCCGCGCTTCGACAGGCGGCCCAGCACGGTTCTGTCGCCGGTGGAGATCTGGCGGGGAACCAAGCCGAGCCACGCCCCGAAGTCACGTCCCCGGCTGAAGGCGGCTCCATTGCCGATGCTGGCCACCATGGCACTGGCGATGATCGGTCCCACACCCGGAATGCTCGTCAGGCGCTGGCAGGCCTCGTCCGCCGCCACGAGGGCTTCGATCTCACCTGTCACGGCATCGATGCGCTCGTCGAGATGATGCCAGTCCTGCATCAGGCCCTCGATCAGGTACGTCATCCGCGGCGTGAGCACGTCCGTTCGCTGGGCGAGAATATCCGGCAGAGCCTGACGCAGCGAGCGCAGCCTCTGGCGCACCGCAATCCCGCGCTCCAGCAGGAAGGCACGGATCTGGTTGATCACGGCTGTGCGCTGGCTCACCAACCGTGCACGAACACGATGAAGCGCTTGCAGGTCGAGTTGCTCGACTGTCTTGGTCGGGACAAATCGCATGGTGGGGCGGAGCACCGCCTCGGCGATGGCTTCGGCATCGCGGAAGTCGTTCTTGTGGCTCTTGCGGAAGGGTGACACGAACTGCGCCGGGATCAGCTTCACATCATGGCCGAGGGCCAGCAACTGACGGCTGAGATGGTGGGCCCCGACGCAGGCTTCCATGCCGATCAGGCAGGAGGGCATGTTGGCCAGACGTGCCTCGACCTGCCCGCGGGAGAGCTTCTGGCGCAGGACGATGGCACCCCGGGCATCCACCCGATCAGGTGGAAGCTGGTCTTGCCGATGTCGATCCCAAGAGTAGCAACTTGGTGAAGCGGAGCTTTGGCCATGGCTCAAGTCCTCGTGCTGGGGCGCCCCTGATGAAGGGTGCGCCGGTAAGCACGGCCGGTCCATCCCATTAGCAGACAGAACCTGCCCGGCCAGAGCCAGCCGTTTCGATCCGTAGGTCCGTCACGCCGGATTTCCTGATCAGCCTCGAGGACGGCAAGAGGTACAAAACCCTCAAGCGCCATCTTGGGAGGCTGGGGCTGACCCCTGACGAGTATCGTACAAAGTGGGGGCTTCCCGCCGATTATCCGATGGTCGCGCCGAGCTATGCCGAGAAGCGCTCGGAACTCGCCAGAAGCAACGGCCTCGGCCAGCAGCGAAGGAAGGTCCCTGCAAGAACAGCGGTTGCGTCCGATGAGACGAGACACGCTCGGGCTGAGACTTCAAAGCCCAAGCGTCGCGTGCCGGCCAAGACAAAGACCAACGAGTAAGCTCGAAGCATCCTTAGGCTGCCCAGCTGAACACTCTCTCCACTAACTCAGACGTGGCTTTCCGATTTCGCCGCTCAAGGCTTGCAGCCTGACCCTATGGGCTTCGGCCATCGGCAAAGATCGAGCGATGCAGACACCGTCAACAAAGACCGCGTAGGTCTGTCTTGCCTGGTCATCCAGCTCAATCGAGACGTTCATGGGTCAGTCCCTTCGAGTGCTGTATCCTTGTAAGACAACGTGAGCTGGAGCGGACGGTTCTCAGAAGTTCACTTGGGTGGGTTTTCTCATGGCACACCCTAGTTAAACGAGATGGGACCAAGGACTGCAATTCCTCTCGCACTGGGCCGGTTCCTCGTCATCCTCCTGATCGGTGCCGTCTCGATCACGCCCGCAACGGCACAGGAGACTTTTTATCTCTACGAGCGCAATGCCCTAGCTGGAAACTACACAGCACAGCGGAATGCCGCCTATTGCCTTAAGACCGCGAAGTGTGAGGGCGTGATACTCCCAAAAATGATGGAGGCCTGCGCTTGGCGAATCGTGATCCTCGGATCAGGCCACCATTGGGTGAACGAGTCGGACATCGAGAACTATCAAGACGAGTGTGTTTCTAGCCTGTCAGCCCAGGAACAGGGTGCTGCCCTCGCTCAGGCTGAGCAGTTGTTCAAGCGTATCTACAAGCGCCCCCTCCCGCCGCTGAACCGCTAGAGAAGACGCAAGGCGTACGGGAGAGGCGAGCTGGAGCCGAAAAAGAACCCGGCCCCAAGGCCGGGTTCGTGTCTCTATGAGACAGTCATGAGCATCAAAACGGCTACCAAACAACGCCTGATGCCAGATCCCGTTCCTGGTGTCCGCCTATATGCTCCTACCGCGCCGCGAGAAGTACCAGATGGCGGCAGCTATTGCGCGACAATCTGGATTGGAAGTGCGCGACGATCAGGATGGTGATTGGCTGTCGCGGCGGGCATAATGATTGTCGCGCCGCGACACAGATGCAAGCGCTTTCTTGATTGTCGCTGCGAGCGTCAATCAGGATGAGGTCTTGATTGTCGCGCGTGTCGGCGGGCGTCCCGGTCCGCGTTTACGCTCGATGGCGGTTCGGCGGCGATAGCTCTCGACATTCATCTCAAAGATCGTCGCGTGGTGAATCAAACGATCCACCGCGGCGAGTGTCATCGCCTGATCCGGAAAGATCTTCCCCCATTCGCCGAAGGGCTGATTGGCCGTAATCAAAAGTGAGCGACGCTCGTACCGGGCGCCGATGAGTTCAAAGATGACGCTGGTTTCTGCCTGATCCTTGCTGACATAGGCGAGGTCATCCAGGATCAGCAGATGGTACTTGTCGAGTTTGGCAATCGCCGCCTCGAGCTGAAGATCCCGCCGTGCTGTCTGGAGCTTCTGCACCAGATCGGTGGTGCGGGTGAACAGCACCCGCCAGCCATTCTCCACCAGGGCCAGGCCCAGGGCTGCCGCCAGATGCGATTTGCCCCCGCCCGGCGGGCCGAACATCAACAGATTGGCGCCTTTCTCGAGCCAACTGTCGCCGGCCGCCAGCGCCATCACCTGGGCCTTGCTGATCATCGGCACCGCGGAGAAGTCGAAGCTGTCGAGGGTCTTGCCGGGCGGCAGCCGGGCCTCATCGAGATGGCGCTGGATGCGCCGGCTGGCGCGCTCGGCCATCTCGTGCTCGGCCAGAGCCGCCAGGAAGCGGGCCGCCGGCCAGCCCTCCTTGTCGGCGCGGGCGGCGAAATCCGGCCAGATCGTCTTGATCGCCGGAAGCCGCAGATCGTTGAGCGCCAGGGTCAGGCGACCGGCATCAATCGCATTAGGGCTCGTCATGCGACCTCTCCCTGATGCCCGCGGGCGAGTTCCTCGTAGGCACTGAGCGGCGCATAGGAGACCACGATGTCGGGCACGGCACCGGCATCCGGACTGAACAGCGCGCGCAAGCTCTTGAGATCCGGCAGCCGGCCGGCCGTCAGATCCGCATCGAGGCGCGCGGCGAGGTCGGCCTCGCAGGCGCGCTCATGCGCCAAGGCCAGCAGATCGACCATGGTGCGGCAGGCGGTCCGGGTGGGAAGCTTGGCGCACATCGCCTCGAACGCCCGGGCATAGGCTTGCCGGGGGAAGAGCTGATCGCGGTAGACCAGCCCCATCAGGGCCATGGGCTTGCGCCGCAGCGAGTGGATCACGTGCCGGTAATCAACCACATGCCCGTGCCGGCCGTTGGGATGGGCCCGCCCGCGCGGCAGCGTCATCTGGTGCGTGCCGCCGAGATAGACCTCGAGCCGATCATCAAACAGGCGCACCCGCAGCCGATGGCCGATCAGGCGCGAGGGCACGCTGTAGAACACCTTGCGCAGCACGAAGCCGCTGGTCGAGGTCACCGTGACGATGGCATCCTCGTAAGCGGCGGTGCGTCGGTCCGGCAGTTCCTGAAGGGCAGCGCGCTCGACCTCAATCCGTGGGGCATTGCGGGCATTGCGGCGCCCGACCACCTCGTCGACGAAGCGGCGGTAGGCATAAAGATCGGCGAAGTCGCGTGAGCCGCGCAGCAGCAGAGCATCCTCGATCACCTTCTTGAGGTGGCCGTGCACGCTCTCGATGGCGCCGTTCTCGTGGGCAATTCCGGCATTGTTGCGGCTCGGCTCCATGCCGTAATGGGTGCACAGGGCATCATAGCGCCGGGTCAGATCCTCGCGGGCGTCGCGATCCAGATTGCGGAAGGCCGCCGAGAGACTGTCGCTGCGGTGCTCGCGTGGGGCGCCACCCAAGGCCCAGAGGGCATTCTGCAGCCCCTCGGCGAGTGCGACATAGCTTTCGCCGCCGAGCACCACGTGGGCATGCTCGAAGCCGGAATAGGCGAGCCGGAAGTGATAGAGCCGGTGCTCGAGGGGCTGGCCGGCAAGGGTGATGGCCAGATCGGCCATGTCGGTGAAGTCGGACAGGCCCATGCGCCCGGGCTCGTGCACCTGGCGGAAGATGACCTCCTGCTCGGGACCATGCAGGGCACGCCAGGATCGGACGCGGCGCTCGAGGGTGCGGCGGATGCCGGGGCCGAGGTCGGGATGGCGGCGCACGATCTCCTCGAAGAGGGCCACGGGGCGCAGGCTCGGGGCGGCTTGGAGCAGCGGGACGATCTCGCTGTCCCAGACACCCGCGAGCGGATCGGGGCGTCGGCGCCCGCGCGGGGCTTTCCTGTGGGAGGGCAGCCGCGGGTCCTTGTCGATGCGGGAGGCGGTGGAGGGACTGAAGCCGGCCTTGGCAGCGGCGATCGGGGCGGTGTTGGTTTGGCGAAACTTCATGTACAGCCTCATCTGGCAGTCGGTGATATGGCGGCCGGGCAAAGGGTGGATTCCTCATTGGCGTGAAGACATCCAATCCTTAGCCGGTCGGCCGCGACTGCCAGACGGTGTGGTCCTGACGGATCACACCGTCGCCGCTCTCGCCCCCCTTAAGAAGCGACAGCGGCCTCGCATCTCATCCTGATTGCCGATCAACTGCCACCCTGATCGCCGCGCGGCAGGCAGCAACGATGATGATCAGCAGGATCACCCACCAATAATCCATGATGCCTCCTGTGACCGCTCCAGTGCCACCGGCCGGAGGAGCGGCGGGCGGGGTCTGCGCCCAGGCAGACGAAACAGCCAGGAAGATGAAGCCAGTCAGTGCTTCGAGTTTGCTCATGATGGCGTCTCCGGTTGAGTGAGGCCAGCAACAAAGCCTTTTTCCAAGATATTGCCAAGCTGGCCTCATTAGTGAACGCGACGTGGCAGGGCATATTCCTATGCGCGCCTAGCCGGAAATGGGCACCTATAACGAACGGAGTACTCCGGCAGATGCGTTGATCCTCATCCTGCAAGCGGACGATAGTCTTACAGGGCGGGTTAGCTGCGATGGACGTTCTTTCAGTACTGGTGGTCGCGATTGGGGCTCTGTTGCTGGCGCTTGTCGCGTATCTCGGGGCGGTAGACTACATCGATCCGGCGCCGGACCAGAGAGCGTACGGGTTCTCCCCCAGACGGATGAGCAAGCGCCATCGATACCCCCTCGCCTGCCGTCACCTTCAGGAAGCTCGAAGCCGATCAGGACAGCACCAACTGCCCCAGTTGGTCTCGCCCTAAGCCAGGAGGCGAACGCGATGCCACAAGGCCACTCTCAGAACCGTGACGATCCGTTCAACGGCCTGCTCCTGCCAGTGAGTGCCTGGAAAGCTCTTGAAGACGCACGTATCACCAACCTCGCGCAACTCAAGGCCGTGGCTCCCTTGATCGACCAGCTCCGCGGCATTGGCCCGGAAACCGCCCAAGTCATCAAAGACCGCCTTGACCGCTTGGCAGCAAGGAGAACCGTCCGGGTTCGGCTGATCTTTCCCAAGCGGCTTCATCGTAAACCCAAATACGAGCGAGCCCGCGGCAACAGGCGCTCATCGGCATAGGCCGCCAACTCATCGGACAAGGCTGCATTCCTCCCTAAACCGTATCTTCTCGACACCGTCATCACCTGATCCAGCAGATGGCAATCCCGCAGGTGATGCAATCGCCATTGGGGCAGAGAGACTGATGCTCTGTCGGTCGTCAGTGGCCCGTGAAATCCAGGGGATCGACAAGTGGACATAGCCGGAGGAGCATCTCTTCGACCATGCGCAGGCTCAAGGGAAAGCGAAAATACAGCTAGACGGCGTAGCTGATCAGTTCGGCTGGAAAGCGGTGGCGGGCGTAACGAGGGGCACGGGTCGGGGTCATGCCTCACGGATAGCCCGATTCCAGGTCACTCGTCGGTTAAATTGACGGTACCGACCAGTGGACCAAACGCGTAGGTCTCAGGAGTGCCAAGAGGCGACATTCAGCAGCGCGGGGACCGCTCGTCAGGGCTAAAGAATCCAGATCGCAATTCGATGCGGTACGTTCCGCCTCATCCTATGAGGGGAAACTTCAAGCGGGCAGTCCAGCAAGCCGCAAGCCTTCGCGCAGCCGTTCGATGTCCTCACCGCGCCTCAGGTATGTGACGTCCACAAACCAGTCGACGTACTCCTTCGGCCCCGCCGCAGGGTCTCCCGCCCAGCAACTCCTGACACCTTCGACGAAGGTCTCGGCGCATCGCCGCGCCTCCTCGATGCGGCCCAAGTGGCCGCAGGCCGCCGCGCGCCATGCCATGTAGCGCGGGTGGCGCGCGGGCGTGTCCTGCGTGATCCGCGCCAGCAGGTCGGCCGCCTCCTCGTAGCGCCCACGCTGGAACTGGATGTGGGCAAGGAAGTACTTGTACCAGTTCGGATGACCCGGATGGAGCCGCAAGGCGACCCCGGCCGCCGGTAAGGCCCGCTCCGGCTGCCCCACGCACGACTGGACCCAGGCCCAGATCATCTGGATCAGGGCATCGTTCGGGTTCATGCCCAGCGCAAGGTCCATGTGCGGCTCGGCCCGGTCGAAGTCGCGCCACATCAGGTACATGTAGCCGAGGGTCGAGTGTACCCGCGAGTCGTTCGGATCCAGGGTGAGGGCTTGCTCAGCCAGGCGCAGCGCCACGGCCCGGTCCTCGTCCCTGTCGCGGGGCACCCCGACCGCCGTGTCGACCGACCGGTTGAGGTGAAACCAGGCCAGGGTGGTGTAGGCGCGGGCGAAGCCGGGATCGAGTTGGATCGCCTGCTTAAGGAGCACCTGCGCCCGTGCCTGCTCCTCGGGCGTGAAGGCATCGATGAGGCGGTTGCCCTGCAAGAAGAGGTCATAGACCCGAACGTCCCCGGGAGGACGCCGTCGGGCAGCGACCTCGCTGTCCTGGATGACCCGCTGGGCGACGGTGGCGACGATGCTCTGGGCGATCTCCTCCTGGATGGCGAACACGTCCTCGAGCGCGCGGTCGTACCGTTCCGCCCACAGGTGGGCCCCGCTGCGGGCGTCTACGAGCTGGGCGGTGATGCGCACCCGTGGCCCGGCCCGGCGGACGCTGCCCTCGACCAGGTACCCGGCCCCGAGTGTGCGGCCGATCTCGCGCACGTCCGTGCTTCGGCCGCGGAAGGAGAAGGAGGAGTTGCGGGCGATCACCATGAGTTCGCGGAAGCGCGAGAGTTCGGTGATGATGTCCTCTGTGATGCCGTCGCTGAAGTAGTCCTGCCCCGGATCGCCGCCCATGTTGTCGAAAGGCAGCACGGCCACCGCAGGCCTCTCGGTCAGGGGTCCGGCCGCCGTCCCGGTGGCTGATGCGCCCTCGACCTCCATCCGATAGGTACGCATCGGCCGGGCGATGTTCTTCAGGCGCAGCTCGCCCGCATCCGTGAAGCCGATGTCGAGCTTGCCGGGGAGTTGATCATAGGCCGCCCCCGCGATCAGAACGCCGCCGGGCGGACAGGCCTGCTCCAGACGGGCAGCCACGTTGACCCCGTCACCCAGGAGGTCATCGCCCTCCACCACCACGTCCCCGAGGTTGATCCCAATACGCAGGACGATCCGGCGCTCCGGCGCGACTCGTTGCTGGGTCTTGCCAAGCCGTGTCTGGATCGCCGCCGCGCAAGCGACGGCGCTGACAACCGACCCGAACTCAGCGATCAGGCCGTCGCCCATGAGCTTGACGAGCCGACCCCGATGCTGGGCGAGCAGAGGCTCAACCACATCCTGCCGGAGATCCTTTAGGGACGTCAGCGTCGAGGTCTCATCGGCCTCGACAAGGCGCGAGTAGCCGACCACATCGGCGGCCATGATGGCTGTCAGCCGTCTTTCTACCCCGGTGTTGGCCATAGCGGTGCCTTGGTGGTTGGGTCCGGTGCCGTCCCGTGCTCGAACGAGAATGCCACAGGCTGAGGGCAATCGCACGCATCGACCCACCCCCTGCCGTCGCGCGAGGCAGCCAAACCGGTATGGGGTAATCTCAGTGTGCGAAATCACCTGAGCTGCGACGCTGAAAAGGGGTTCATCTTTCGGCCATTCAAGGCACTTTCGGCCCGGCTTCAGGATGGGACACCCCCATAGGAGGTCACGCCATGATCGAGCTTCCAATATGGCCTGCTGATCCGCACGTAAGCCAGGAGGCTATTTCGGCAGGGTGTTCGCGAAGGTCAGTTTGGGTCGAACTAAGCCGTCTAGGCGCGGCTTTGACGACGTCCTCTCTTCACCTCTGACCTGCCCGCCCCTCTCCTCCCGCCGTAAACGCCCATCAGGGCCATCGAAATTCTCCTGCCCTTGCTTAGATAACGACAGAGGGCGCGAGGTCTCTGCGGTCGAGGCTCCTCTCATTTGAGGTTTCACGATACCGCCTCTCCAAAAGCGTAACCGGGGCATTTCGGGGGGCTGTGCCTCAGGCTAACTGCGTGACGAGGTCGGCCAGCGGCGGGATCCTTGGTCGATCCGGGTTCAATCCCAGCCGATCTCCAAGATAGGTGAAGAACGACAGCCCAAGCTTGCGGCAGGTCTTTGAGAGCCCCAGCATCACGCCGCGGGCCAAGCGGCCATCGGCACTCATCGCGCCACCGGAGATCTTGCGCTTGATCACCCAGGCGCGCAGGTCGTTCTCGGACGCATTGGTGTGCAGCGGGATCTCCGGACGCTCCAGCACCCGCAGCAGTTCGGACTTGCGCCGCGCCAGGCGGGCCAGCAACTCGTCGAGCTCCTGGTAGCCCGTGCGCAGACCAAAGATCTTGTCGAACTGCCACCGGAAGGCCCGCTCCCCTCCCGGCGAGGGACTCTGCTTCCATAACTTCAGGCTCCGATAGAAGCAGCAGATCGCCTCGCGCACCAACTCAACGGCTTTGGCCTGCTTGGGCGAGGCGGGCATCAGCTTCTCGAGGTGGCGCTCGGCATGAACCCAGCACAAAGCGTGCGTGGCAACGCGGAACCGGCCGGCATCGTCAGAGACCACGACGGTATTTCCCATCAGCCCGTGATGCCGAAGCGCACCCCAGGTGGCTGGGATATCAACCGAATTGCTGCCTGACGCGCCGGCACCGTCTTCGGGGAGGCTTTTAAGCAAACTAAACGTTCCACTTAGAAGTCCAGCAATGCCCGATAATCCCTACTTATCGGACATTGGTGCAGGATTGATTGTTTGTTGCGTCTCGATCAACCGCGTCAGCGGCGAGAGACTCGAATGGTCAAGATCTGAGCCCGACCGGGCCTGCAATTCTGAGAGGCTCACTCTCCAAGGCGCTCGTGGCCGATCTCGGGCTCAACGATGACTTTGTCGCCGAAGCGGTGCTCAATCTCAGGGATCGCCGGAGGTGTCGCTTCAATGAGATCGCGACTTCGATTGCCTGTTCGCTTGACGTCAACGCCGAGCACCTAGCGGACGCCCTCCTCGGCTGTCATGGCTTTCAACTATGCCTCACGCCTGACCGTAAGGCCATAGGTGGCCAAGTCCAACTCTCCCCATCTCAGGTCTCGCTATCCAACTGATTGTCCAGCATTGGCATGCACATGGCGCACCGTCTCAAATCTGGGGTTTGGCAGGACCAGCGAAGCTCCTTGGACGATGAAAGAAAAGATATCCGGATCCGCATTGCCGATCAGAATGATCGGGTTCATTCCTCTCCGTCAATGTGGCCCGGACGATTTTCCTGGACAATTTAAGCGGAAGCAGTCAGCAGGCTAGAATTGATGTACGGTCAGGGGGAACAGATGAATCGGGTTTGGAAAGGCACGGCATTACTCGCGCTGGCGCTGCTCACCTCCATGCCCAATGCAGCTATGGCCCAAGGTGTCCCGCTCCTCCTCTTCGATGGTAAAACAGGCACAGAATTTGCGGGATGCCTAAATTGCAACCGATTAGATGACGCGTCTGTTTGCAACAGATACGGTAAATTTGGATCCAGGTATGAAGAAACGAGCATCTGGAACCGCTATGGGAAGTTTGGTTCAAGATATGAAGATAACAGTCCATGGAATAGGTACGGACCTGGTTTGAGGATTGTTGACGGCGACGGACGTTTCTATGGAAATTTTACTATGTCCACCTACGACAGATCGAGATTGTCAATTGTCGATCAGATCATGAGGCTTCATGAGAAACTCGACGACCTCGAAAAGCTCCAAGACATCATGTGCGACTAAGATGGCCTCATAGGTTAAGAACTATCTGTCCGACGTAGCCCTCATTGCCACAACCACCCTCGGCAAGGGCCTCCTAACGCCACTCTCAGAAGCGTTCCTTGCGCTGATGCTCAGCGTGAACACCGATCCAGCAAGTATCCAATAAGCACAAGTGAAAACACCAATACATGACGAGAGAATAATAATGCATGTCAAATCAAAATCAGCATGTAATCGATGAACTGAATAGCTTTCGCGCGTCTGAAGAAACTTTCTACGCATTTCAGATAGATGCACCATGGGGTTCTGGCAAAACCTACTTTATTAAGCAGTATATAAAGGATCATTGCCCTAAAGATGCTGAGGACAGCCCAAAGAACCTCGTCATAACATTATTTGGTGTAAAATCTGCTCAAGAAATCGAGCAGCAGATAGCAAGCCAGCTTTTTACAGGAGGAGAACGTTTGGCTGGTTCTGTCTTTTCTACGCTGGCTACTGGTGTCAGCGGATTCTTCAAGGTTGATAAGGCTGTTACTGGAGTGCTGGATGACTCGCGCGCCAAGATCTTGTCCGATCGCCTGAAGGAGGTGAGAAAGGGAATTGTTGTCTTTGATGATGTTGAGCGTTGCTCGATGAAGCTCATTGATGCGCTTGGATACATAAATAAATTCGTCGAAAAAGAGAATTTCAAAGTCATCATTATCTCGAACGAGCAAGCCCTCAATCGAGTTGGCGCATCCAAAGAAGAAATAGAAAATGCTGTATTATTAACTGGCTTCAAAGAAAAGCTCGTCGGCCGATCATTGCAACTGAAGGCTGATCCGGACAAGGCATACGATACATTTGTAAAAAGTCTGAAGTGTGAGAAAGCGAAAAGCCTTGCAGTAAAAGAGAAGAGTTCTGCTCTGGCTGTATTCCGTGCATCAAAGCACGAAAACTTGCGTTCGCTCAGAATTGCCTTGGAAGCATTTGACCGGTTGGTGGCGGGTTTTGATCCAACCATTGCAGTAAAAGACGCCGGACTGCGAGATATCCTCGGGGGATGCATATACGTGGCCGTTGAGATTGGAGCGGCAATGAGGAGCGACCTCGTTTCCTATCCAACAGCCGGCAGGCTATCACGGCTCATGCGCGGCATGGCCGGGAAAGCAAACAAAGAGCCCTCTGAGGAGGAGAATACGCTAGATAAAATAATTAAAAGGTATTCAGACGTATTAAACCTCCAAAGCCCTACTATAAGCTTCGAAATTCTTGTCGATTTCATCGCGAACGGCGTACTTAGGAAGCCCGAGCTCGAACAGTCTCTGCGCACGAGCCCTCTCATGGCTGAGCCTTCAAAAACCCCGCTTTGGAGACGCTTAATCGACGTCTGGAACTATAATTCGGATCGCTTGAGAGATGACACGCAAGAATTGATATCGAAGTTTGCTGGCTTCGATATACTTGACCCAGGTGAGTTGCTCCATCTCGCAGGCATTATGCTCTGGCGAGAGAGCCTTGGTGACCTTTCCATTTCAAGCGGGGTTGATCCAGAAGCCTTTCTGGAAAAATATTTAGCCGACCTCAAATCGTCCGGCAAATACTTAGACGTAAAACTAGATGTCTTCGCGATGGATAGGCTTTCTGCTTATAACTACGTAGTCTTGGGTGCGGACGATTTCAAAGATAAACTATTGCGCATTCACAGCCTTATCAAGTCAGCGATGGATGAAGCCGCAAGTTTGAAGCACCCTGAAGTCTACAAGGTGATTTGCGATAGTTTAATCGCAAAAGACAGGGACATCGACAATTTGCTCGACAAAGACTTATCTCCCTATCTTCAAATGCCTATCTTTAAGACAGCAAACGCCAGTGATTTTTCAGACATCATAATGAGGAACAACGAGTTTGATGTTGGAACTCTAAAATGGCTAAATAGTCGTTATAAGCACCTTGTCAGTCCGACTGTGCGATCAGAAGAGCAATCCTGGATCGATGCTTTATATGCCGAGCTGAGCAGCCGAATTGCGACATCGATACCACCCCTTAATAAGTGGTGGAGGACGATACTAGATCAGAACTTACAGCAGTTCGTTAGCCCTCCGCAGTCTGCTACATCAACCACCACACCGGCATCCATAGCTGGAGCGGTCCACGCTAAGCAAGAATAGGATTTCTAAGGAGTACTCGCATCTAACGGGTGAATCGCTCCCGATGGTTGCGGAGCGGAAGCCTAAGCGTGGCTCCGCTTTCGCAGTCAATTCTCTACTGTGCTGTTACAGAAAGGGTGTTGCATCTGTGCATTGTTCAGCGAGGCGGGCCCGCCCTCCCGACGGGCTAGTATATGGCCTGCCTGCATCCCATTACGATGCATTATGCCACCGCAAGTCGGGCATTTGGGAGCAGATGGCAGTGCATCACGCAGAAATGCACCTCCCTTCGTCTCTCTGGAGAACCGTCCCGCTCCAGCATCAAGTCGCAACTCTGGCGGCGTCTCTACAAGAAAGCCATAGTCAGGGTCATTGGCGAGTTCCTGCCCAACTTGCTTCACCGATTTGCCTGCTTGTAGGTCTGCAATTAATCGCTTGTAGAGCCCAAGGACACGCGGACGGCTTCGAATGCCGCTCCCGAGCTTTCTAACCGCTTCTGTTATTCCTCGGTTCGCGAGCAGGAACTCCTCAAATTCAGCTCTGACGCTCGTAAAGGATAAGAAATCCTTCGTATTCCACTCTCGGAAAAGCGCGATGAAATTCAAGAGAGCCGTTGGCTGAAACACTCCGCTCGGGCTATAAAAGTAGAGAGCTGGATGGAGACCTAGTGAAGAAGGGTTCGTTGAACATATTCGCCATAGTGCGGCCCTAACGCCCTTTAAGAAATCAAGTGTCCTGCTACCGTCCTCGTCATCTTCTAGCTCGTCTTTCACACCCCGCTTGCGACTGGAATCCGCAGCTACAACACGGTTCGCCAAGTTGACCAAATCGAACACGAACGGGAGCACATGTGGTCCATATCCCTGCCCAGCGACCGGAACATCCAAGGTTTTTATTGGGAGCGAGAGGTTTGGGCTGAAAAGAAGATCAAAACATTCTTTTCCAAGCTCCTCGATTTTGTCCTGTGTTGCTTCATTGAACCGTGACCAATAATGGTGACCTGCACCCCCACGGAGAACTGCGCGCGCAGCGAGCGCAGTTGCTGAACGTCGAGCATTCAAAATGCGCTGTTCTGTGGGATCAATCTTCGTTCCACCCTGGTTGATGCGGAAGAATGCCTTTTCCGCTTTATCGTGATCCGCATTCTGGATCCATTGGACTTGGATCGGGTGCCAAGGAATGCGAGCAGCTCGTTGGGCAAGTTCAGGTGAGGCTGCATTCGGGTAGTCAACGGCCATCTTATGATCTTGGTATGACCCGACCTGCGCCTTTACCAAATCACGCGTCCTCTGTGCAGCTTGTCGCTGCTCCTCGGGGATTGCATTTTGAAAGAAGCGCCGAGACACCTCACCATCACCATAATCGTCTTGTGCCCAAGCGATTAGAGCGCTCAGCCGATGAGCGCCGTCGATCACAAATACACCAGAGCCTGCTCGCCATAAGATTAAAGCCGGTATCAGCTCTCGGCGAGCGAAGGTACTTATGAGGTCAGCAACCTGCTCAGGCGCCCAACTTGCCGTTTCGCGCTGAAAATCTGGCTTTCGAAGCGCAGGGTACAGCAATCCGCCTCGCTCAAGTCCCAGAATCGAGAGTGAGGGGATCTCCTCACTAATATCCCCAGGTTCTGCAAGATCAGCACGCTTGATCAGTGCGTCGAGGTTTACAATATTCGTCGTAACGGCCATTTTATCTTCCTTGGGGCAGTACGTCAGTCCACAGATCTGCCCGCCTTTTCATTCTCACGCCGACGACGCCAAGCACGCTCACCGCGCTCCCAAACAAGTGTATCTTCGGTGAGCTTGCGAAACTCTTTGAGAACATCTTTCGAGATCGCAGGGTTCCCGTTTGCGTTCCTGTAAACGTATTCCTCGGCCCATGTAGTCTGCATTTTTATGACAATTATCTCTTGGTATATCCAGTGACTATCTCCCATTTGATCGAGCATCCACTCCGCAACTACTTTCGTACTCACCTGCCACACCTCTAGTCTGTTCTAACGAGATACTTCTCAAACACGCTGAGTTGACCAGTGCATAGCATCGGCCACAACATTTCCGCACGCAATAGGAATGCATACACCAGTCCACTGAAATTTAATCTCACTTGCTAGAAGTGCAGAACCGCTCCATCGGACGACAGCTCACCAGCATGGGCTGAATCCGCCGGCAAACTCAAAGGCTGGGGAACGCTCCTTCGTGACCATCAGGGCTGCAGAAGCAATTGGGCGATGCTCAACGTGATCCTTGTTAAGTTTTTCGCGCAGAGGGCATATCGGGAACTCAGATTAAGGCAGTTGGTGCTATCGAATGCCTCCCAAGCCTTGCGTCTGTGTGAGTAGAGTTAAGAACTATACTGAGATACGGGATCCGACATAGGAACATGCCTAATCGCATGCATCTCTCAATATGGGCTCACAACGGTTTTCGAACTTAGGATAGGTCAAGCAGCGGGGCACAAAGCGGTGGCAAAGATCCCCAATCCGCCTCAGTCAAATCGGGACGACTTAAGGACAGATCGTCGCAGCGATTCGAGTATAATCAGAATCGATTGTTGTATCAGCGTTGTATCAGAGGAATCTCAAAAGCAGACACTTCCTGAGTTGAAACCTGAAAGCGTCTGATAAAGCTGAAGAAAAGATGAAGCGGGCGATGGGAATCGAACCCACGACATTCAGCTTGGGGAGCTGATGCTCGCCTAGACGAGGCCTACAGGCAGGGCTTACTTACCGCGGCTGTTCGCTAGCTCTGCCCATGTTCATCTTGCCTGTCCGGCGGGCGACCTCAACGGCGACCTCTGACCAGAACCGGCAGCCGGCTTCGCTTCCTCGGGCGAGGCAGTACTCCGCCTGCTCCCGCGCTCGCTCGTAAGCAGCCCTCCCCTCATACGCAATCAGAGACACGGCCTCGTACTCGACCACTGTCAGGTCGGCACCGGGAGGCCGCCGGCGGAACAACTGTCGGATACGATGAAGGAGTTTGAGCATGAGGCAATCCTCGTTCTCGACGGTAGGCCAAGCAAGCGAGAATCCTGTCGCATTCACTTCAGGCAGTCAGGTTCTCAGCCTTGGCTACGATGGTGAATGCAGGAAGGCCCACCCCAGCCTATGCCAGAGTGGGCCTGTTCAAGGGATGACCCGCAGTGGAGTCTAGAACACCGCGGGATCAGAGCCCCGGCAGCTGTTTTTCCCTTGGTCTCCCAAGGTACAATGGGTCGCTAGCTCCGCCCAACCTCTGATATGGCGATCGCCCCTTTTCCTGAAAAGAGCCCTGACGGACCATTTCGCTGGAGCGCCCCAGTCATTGACGGGCTCCGGTCCCGGAGATAATGTTCTCTTTTCGTTCCGATCAGGCTGCCCCGGGTCATGACCGCTCCATCAGCATCGCGCACGCTGTTCTTCTTCGAGAAGCCCTCGGCCATGCGCCAGCTGCAGCGCTTCTTCAAATCGCCGAGCACGATCTGTGTTTCGGCTGAGGGGCACCTCCTGGCAGCCGAGGAGCCCGGCACCGTGCGGGACGAATGGAAGTCGTGGCGGTTTGACACCCTCCCGATCGTGCTCGAGCGCATTCCGGTCACCTACGGCACCAGCCGCTCGGGCCAGTCGCACAAGCCCAAGGTCGAGGCGATCAAGCAGGCTCTTGAAGGCGCGGAGCGGGTGATCATCGCCACTGATCCGGGTCGAGAGGGCTCGATGATCGCCTGGGAGGTACTTGAGCATCTCGGGTACCGAGGTCGGGTCGGTCGTCTCAAGCTGGGGGCCCTCGACGAGATCTCGATCCGGCGCGCCTTTACGGCGATGGCCAAGGAGCCGGACTCGGGTGAGCGGGACTATGCCGCCTATCTTGAAGCCTTATGCCGCCAGTACGAAGATTATCATCTTGGCCTCAACGGCACCCGCGCCATCTCCCTGCGGCTGCGCCCGCCTACGTTTCGGGAGCCCTGGCGCTTTGGCGGCGTGCAGACGCCAACGCTTGCGATCCTGGCGGATTTGGAGAAGCGCATCCGCGACTTCGTCCCGCAGGATTATTACAAGATTGCTCTGACGGCCGCGACGGGCAGCGGGGCCGAGATCACTCTTTGGCACGCGCCGAAAGACAAGATCCTCGACAAACAGATAGCCGAGATCATTCAGCAGGCATCCGCCTCCTGGTCAGGTCCGCTTGGCGTTGAACAGAAGGATGTCCGCCGGTCGCCCCCTCGCCTGTTCTCGAAAGACACTCTCGCTCGCCGTTGCGCCAAACGCTTCGGCTGGGATCCGCAGCATACGGCCAAACTCGCTCAGGACCTCTATGATCAGGGTTATCTGACCTATCCCCGTACCGAGTCCGAGCACCTGCCCGAGAGCCAGACAGGCGATGCCAGTGCGGTCATTGAAAGCGCTATCAGGCTCTTGTCCGACCTTGCGAGTCTCGTGCCAACTGCGGGAGACCTCGTGTTCCGCAAGGGCAACAAAGGCCACTACGTTAAGGATCCGGGCGAGCATCATGCGATTGTGCCGCTGCGCAAGGTGCCACAGCCGGGGAGCATCAGCGCAGAGCATCTCCGCCTCTGGGAACTGGTGGCCAAGAGTTTCCTGGCGGCCCACCTGCCGGACGGCATCGATGCTCGGACGACGATCGCCGTGCAGGCCCCAACACCACTTGGCCCTAAGCGGTTTTCAATCAGCGGCAGCGTGATCAAGTCCCCCGGCTGGCGGGCCGTCTATGGCGCCGAAGCCGACGAGGAGAATGAGATTGTCCCCGGCAAGGCCAGGCCGGACGAAGAACCCACTACTGGCCGTCTGCCGCCCATCCGAGATAAGGAGCCTGGGAAGGCAACCGACGCCCGGATCGAGACAGCCAAAACCGAGCCGCCACGCCGGATCACCCGCGGCGAGTTGCCAGTTGTCATGGGCCGCCTCATCGATCAGGTGGAAGACCCAGCACTCAAAGCCGCTCTGGAGAATCCAGCGAACCCGACCGAGCCCAAAGGCCTCGGAACCGCGGCAACCCGCGACACCATCCTGCCGAAGCTTCAGAAAAGCCAATACGTCGACCTGCTGAAGGGCAAGGATCCGCCAATCCAGGTCACGGAGGTCGGGCTTGCTTTCATCGCAGCCGTTCGCCGTGTCTTTCCCAGCTACGGTGATCCTGTTGGGCGAGCGATGTTCGAGGCTGAGTTAGCGGAGATCGGACGTGCCGTCACACGGAATGAGGCCATTCATCGGGCCACATCCTATCAGGAGCGGACGCGTGTTCGCGTACAGGAATTGATTGGGGCCATCGCGCAGTCGGAGACCGTTGCCATTGATCCTACGACAGTTCCCGTGAGTTTCGCGTCGGCTGGGAAGCCACCGACCAAGGCCATGATTGCCTTTGCCGCATCCCTTGCGGCACGCAAGGGACTCAAGCTGCCTCGAGGCTTGAAGAGCAATGCCGCCATCTGTCGGACCTTCCTTGACCAGCATGCGCCAGCACGGCCATCGGAAGCAGGAGAACCCAGGCCTCAGAATGGCCCTCGCCCTCCAAGTGAAGCGATGGTGCGCTACGCACGGGCATTAGCTGAAGAACACGGTGTGGAGTGTCCACCAGAGATCACGACAAACTTTGCTGTCTGCAGGGCCTTTCTCGACGAACACGCGTCACATCAGGCAACGCCAGCAGAGAACGGAAACGGGAGAACGAACCGCAAGAACCGTTCACCGGCAGCTGGGAGTGACCGTTCCGGCAAGAGCCATGCTGGAACGCCTGCGACCAAGCGATCCATAGCAGCCAAGGGGTCATCGACCCGGGGCCATGCACGAGCGCGTCCTGCGACTCCCACCCCGCCATTACGATAAGCGTCACCCCGCACGCACGCCAAGGCGGCCAAAAGAATGCTCATCCAAGTGTTAATGAGTGTGTTGAGCTGCTTTTGGTCTTTAGCGACTCACTGCGAGATAACGAGCCATAGTGAACAGCAAGCCAGATCGTCAGCTCCGTCGCGTCTGTCCATTCTACGCGGTGGCGTTTCCGCGCCGGAATCAGCAGGTAGTCCCCTCGTTTCAGCTCTCTGGGAGCGGGTTCGCCCTCGAACAGAAGGCCAGCGGATCCAGAGAGCAACAGCACCCACTCAGGCCACTCCTGGTCGTACCAGAACCCGGGCGGACTTGCCTGCCCTGTAGAGACAATGCGCTCAATCCTGACACCTTCCGCGGCAACAAGCTCCGTGCATTCCTCGTCCACTGCATCGCGGCGGATGTGTTCAAAGATGTTTCCGACCGCAGTCATCATCGCCGCTAAGTCCCTCCTTGCACTGGAGGCTTTCCATTCACCTGTCGCATTGGCGCTGTTGAATTCACGCCGCTGACGCTCACATCAGATCTCTGAGGAAGAGATAAGAGGCGAGGTCGAAGTGCCATTTCATCTGTCGGGTAGGGAAACGAGTCATAATCCACGCACGCCTTGCCCCGACAACATTGACCTATCGATCGGTTTCAGTTTCCTCTTCACTGCTCTCGAGAGGCTCACTCGTTTCCATGATGAAGTTATAATTGGCCGCGGAGACGGACAACACATCGTTCCCGAACAGGGAGAACGTCACCGTTCCGCTGCTGTCGATGTTCACAGCATCCGCCTCGAGCTGGAGTGACTCCCCGGAGACAAAGTTGACCATCCAGCCTCTGACTTCGAGTGCAGCCCGGGATCCCCGCTTAGTCGCGCCTTTCCTGGCAGTTCCCCGTTTCACAGCACCTCTTTCCGCGCTCCTTCCCCGAGTGGCCGCTCGTTTGCCGACACCCTTCTTGGAAGCTCCCCGCTCCGTCGTGCGGGCCCGGCTAACCGACTTGGTCGTTCTTGCCATGACTTCCTCCTCTCAGCTGATACCTACTCCTGGACGTAGAGGCTTATCCGACGTCGGAAAGCTCATCATCCCGACAGAAGCCTATCGGTGTCGCAGGCGGAACAGCGGCGCGTGATCAGGCTGGGTGGTCACAACGGCGACGGGCAAGACCGGTTGATCTGTGACCAACTCGATCCGGTACGAGCGCATGAGTTCGGCCAGCACTAAGGTGGCCTCCGTGAGGGCGAAGTGGGCGCCAATGCACACGCGAGGCCCAACCCCAAAGGGCAGGTAGGCGAAGCGGTCGATGGCCGAGGCGCCGGGGAGAAAGCGTTCTGGGGCGAACGCATCCGGCTCGTGCCAGTATTTCCGGTGCCGGTGCAGCACCCAAGGTGAGATGATCGCGAGATCGCCCGGCTTCATCGCAACACCTGCGACCTCGTCCGGCTGGCGGGCCGCCCGGACGATCACATAGGCCGGCGGGTAGAGGCGTATAGCCTCATCCAGCACCGCCCGTGTGTAGGTCAGCTTGCTGAGCGGAGGCTCCGCCCTACTGTCCGACACAGCTGTTGTGGCCTCCTGGGCGATCCGCTCCTGCACCTCCGGCAGGTGGGCCAGCAGATACACCGACCAACACAGCGCCACCGCCGTGGTCTCGTGTCCGGCCAGGATCATGGTGGCGATCTGATCCCGCAGTTGCTTAGGCGAGAACCCCTCCCCGCTCTCCGGGTCGTGAGCCGCCATGAGCAGGTCGAGCAGATCGCGCGGACCACTGGCATGGGTCTTGGCCTTGAGCCGCTCAGCCATGATCTGGTCGATCAGCCGGATCCAGTTCCGCCGGAACCAGGCCCGCGCCAAATCACGGGGTGTCGGAATGCCGATGGGCACAACGAAATCGAGCAGGTGCGGTCGGCCGAGCCTCTGGCCGTAGCGCATAATCTGCTCCCGGAGTTCGGGGCCGTGCTGGCCCATCTCCAGGGAGAACATGGTGCGCCCGGCGATCTCGAGGGCGAGGCGCTGGATCACGGGAAAGAGATCCACCCGCTCCTTCTCGGTGGCGGCGAGACGGCCGATCATCTCAGTCGTGGCTGAGCGGATATGCGGAATGAGAAGCTCGACTGACCGCGGCGTAAAGGCCGGTGCCAGGGTGCGCCGCTGATGCCGCCAGGCAGGTCCCTCGCTGGTGAACAGTCCCTCCCCCAGCAGCGGCTTGAGGATCCGGAGGGTGGCGCGGGTTCGGCCATAGGCCTCCGGGTGATCGACCAGCACATGGCGGATGGCTTCGGGAGCATTGAACAGAACCGAGGAGCGGCCGAAGAAGCGACGGACGACCAGCTCCTCCTCATAGGCCCGTTGCGACCAGACACGAATGTTATTGGTTCGCATTAGCGAGGCGAGCTGGCGCGGCGAGAGGTTCTCCGGAGCAGGATCCGGATGAGGCGGGACGAAAGTCCGAGTGTACTCAGGCGCGACGGAGGTCTGCATCGGCCCTGTTTTACCACGTTCAGGCCCCAAGGCAGAGATACGGAGCGAGCACCAAGGATAGATGGCTCAATCCACTCGACCACACCGGCTCAAACCTTTGCCTCGTAGGATATGGAGGCGCTAAGGATCGGTGGAAGCACCAGTCGGAAGGATTGGGTGCCGACAACCGACGCCAGGAACAGGATGCGGGTGCAGCAGCATGGATTCGAAGGCCGATCGTGGATTTCGCGGCTGATCCTTGCGACCAGCCAAGCTCGCTGAGAGAATTGGGAATCACCCGAACAAGAATTGAGTGTTCAATCCTTCGGGGCAGTGTTCAGACAGGGAGAATTTCGGCCGTTCGTGGCGAGCCAGTTGGTACCAGCTTGGTACCGGGTCCGATCAGAACTCTGGGAAAGGGCCTTGGGCCTATGGTAGCGGAGGAGGGATTTGAACCCCCGACACAAGGATTATGATTCCTCTGCTCTGACCAACTTGAGGTCATAGGGACACAGCAGGGCCAATGATATCGTCGCAGTTCCGCTTAATCCCGCGGACCGACTCATCAGGCAGGTGGGGATCGATGCTGATCTCGGATTGCCCACCCGCCAAGCTCGCCGTTACCCCCTATGTTACCCCGCGACTGCCTGCGACCGGAGAGGCCGCTAGGGAGAATGTCTGAAACCCTTGCCGGTTAAGGGTTTTAGGTAGTGAGCGCGCTGGGACTCGAACCCAGGACCCTCTGATTAAAAGTCAGAGGCTCTTTTGACTGGAGATCATTTAGCCGGCGCTCCACGCAGAGGCGTTCGTCGACCGTCGCACTCTTGTTGCGCCAACGAGACCATCCGTGTCTATCGCGATCAACTCCAAGATCCGGGAATGTTGCGCTACGACGCTGGAGCACAGGAGCACCCACAATGGATCCTGATGTGATCGGGGATCTTGAGGACGAGTTGACAGAGATCGGCTTCAGTGCAGAGGCGGCGGGCTGGATCATCAGCAAGGTTCCCGTCTAAACCGCTCGGCTGCGGGATCGAAGGTCAACGATCGCTATCCGTCCGATGTGCCCCCCAACAAGGCAGAACAGCCCGAAGCTGTGATCCTTCTGCAACCATGGACCGGCAAATGTGCCAGTCCGGTTGACGAAAGCCCTATCAAAGGTAGGGTGTCCGCCCTTTTGCCAACAATCACCATGAGACTCTGCACCTCCTTTGTCGCGCGGCACGCGCTCCCCGCCTTTGGCTTTCTGATCCTGACGGCCGGGACGCAGGCTCAGACCCTGAACGGCATTCACATCGGGGAGGACATCGCCACGGCCTCGCGGATCGTGGGCAGGCCGACCTCCAGAGTTGCCGCAGGCCCCCACGAGGAGGTCCGGTGGAGACTGTCTGACGGGAACATGTTCGCGCTCGCGACAGATCCGGTCAACGGCCGGATCGCCTATGCTGAGGAAACCTGGGGTGGCCGGCCTGATGGCAAGCCCGCCGACTTTCCTGGCTTCCGCTATGGCGAGACCACCCTTGCGGACATCCGGATGCATGCCCAGAACAACGGCTTCGCCTTCGTCGAGCGGCTCCTTGACGAGAAGCCGGATGGCCTACGCCTGTTCAATGCCTACGAGGTCGAGGGCGCTCCCGGCCTCGTGGTGACCTTCGTCAGCCGGATGTCCACGCCGGACACGCAGCGGCTCAAGGACAAGCAGGAAAGCATCGACATCAACCGGGCCGCCAAACTGGTTGGTATCATCCTCGGGGAGGCGCGCTACCTCGAGGCGATCTGGGGCCAAGCCAAGCTCAAGGGCAAGAACTACAAGCCCATTCGTTGGACCTCTGCTCGCACAGTGGCACTGAAGCCCTAACCGCCATTGTAACAGCGTACAGGTCTATTCAGCATGGCCCCGACATCACGGGCGCCTTCAGGCCCGGCAGGACGGTGTTTCCAGCCGCCAGATCGCTGGCGCCCGCCGGCAATGCGCCCTTCAACTCTTCTGTTCCAAGTGCGCGGGCACGATCTCCTGCGCTCCCAGGATCGCCGGCTGGTCGTGAGAGAAACTCACTGCAGCGCCACCAACTGGGGCGGACGTCAATAGCGATGGCAGTTCCTTCAGCCACGTGGACGGGCCGTCCACCGGCGCGATGGCGACGAGCCGTTCTTCCCTGGCTGGAGGAGAGACGACCTTTGCGTCAGCGGATGATGGGGTGCAGGGACCTGCTCCGGGACACACCGGTCGCGTCGCCCGGGCGGGCGCAATCACCCGCTCGAGGCCGGCATAGGCCAGAGCCTCGGGACGGCTGACCTCACCCAGGGAGATGCCGCGGCGCCACAGAGCGGTGAAGGAGGGGTGCTGCCCGCCATCGGCATAGGTGGTCCGGATGGCCGCCCTGCCCTCCTCCAGCAACACGGTCATATGGTCGTCTTCCATGGCCCGGTAGGCCAACACCTCTGCTTCCGTGTCCGGGCTTTTGGCCGGTTGGAAGGTGTATCGCCCCGTTGAAACAATCACGACGAGTTCTTCCCGAGTGGCCTCGAAGCGATCGGAGCCCTCCTTGAGCTGGCGCCAGAACGCAATGTTCGGATCCAGGCGATGCTGAACGAGGTTTTCCGCCGTCATGCGAAACGGATAGGCTTGCAGCTGGACGGCCTTCTGGCCGCCCCTGAACGCCTCCCGCATCAGGGCGTAGATCTCCGCCATTCCCGCATCCGTCATGGCATAGCAGCCGGCGGAGGAGCAGGTTCCGTGCACCATCAGGGCGGAGCCGGTGGCCCCCTGCGCCCGATCGTAGGCATTGGGAAAGCCGGTGTCGAAGGAGAGATAGTGCTTGGATTTCGGGTTCATTTGGGAGGCGGTGACGGCATAGAAGCCTTCCGGCGTCTGCCGGTCTCCCTCCTTCTGCTTGGGACCGAGTTGGCCCGACCAGCGGCAGATGGGGAATGTCTTGAGGTGAAGATAGCGCCCGCTGCTGCTGCGCTTCCAGATTTCGAGCTCCGCCTCCTTCTTGTAGATGCGGATTAGCATTGGTTCGGCGGGAGCGGTGCTCTTCTCCTTCATCAGAGCCACTGTTGCTGGGGGGAGAGGCGCTTCGTGCTTCGGATATCCGGGCGCTGCCTGCGCGACCTGTCCTAGCAGGGCAGCGGCTATGAGAGCCAAGACAGGCAGATGTGACCATCTGAGCATGGAGATCATAGGCGGCTTTCAGTTGTTGGATGAAATGGGCTCTTATGGCGTGAGTAACGGACCGAGACTGCCATTTGCAGGAAATTGCGGCAACACGTGGCTTGCCTCCAGCCCGGGGGAGCTCAGTGAAAGAGGAGCGGCAAAGAGAAAATTGCCGCCTCGACTCGCCGGACAGGCATGGACAGTTTTGGCGAGTGTCTCCCCGGCTCTCGCGGCACGATGCCGTGCAGGATAGCGGGTTGATCGACTGAGCGCTCGGGCGACCGTTGAACCCAATCTCTGGTCAACGCACAGGCTACCAGGAGTTCGACACGCTGCTGGCCCAAGTGGCGCGACGGAAAGCCGAACTGCTGATGGTGCTCGAGCGGCCGGAGATCCCGCTGCACACCAATGCGTCCGAGAACGACCTGCGGGCCTGGGTGATCAAGCGCAAGATCTCCGGCGGCACCATGAGTGCGGATGGCCGGGTGGCCCGAGATGTGATGCTGGGGCTCTCGAAGACCTGCCGCAAACTCAGACTGTCGATCTTCGACTATCTTGGCGACCGGCTCGGCCTGAATGGGGATCAGCCGATAATTCGGCCCCTTGCCGACCTCGTCGTCCGGTCAGCCTGAGGCCCCAGGCCCCCCAAACTGCCGCGATGACCTGTCCGGAGCGCCTGAACAGTTAGGCTAAGTCATTGAGGAGCAATGTACCCGGAGCCAGAAGCGAAGCGATAGGTCGTTTGCCTACTGGCTGCCTGATGCCTGTTCTCGGTGCATTTTAGTATCGATAATCGCCGCTTATCGTTACTAATGGCCAGTTCTCCGTTTTGGACCCTTTCGGAAGAGTGCATCGGTCCCTTCTAGGCCCAAATCGGCTGCGGCTGAGTCTTGGGCTTGCAGGTGTTTGGGAGCCGCTCCTGTTCCGGGCCTGGGTCTCCCCTCCCCTGCTGGACGCTCTCCGGAATTCCTGCCACGCTGACGCTTCCGGCTCCGGGCCGGACCGAACGAGAGCGCCGCCCTCGCATCAGGCGGAGCCGCCAGTGGAGAATAGCCTTATGATCCGAACCAGCGTCGTCATCCCTGCAACGATCCTCCTCGCAGCCGTGTCCACCCCTGTCCTGGCCGCGTCCCTGCGCTACGCCAACCAAGGCGATCTGAAGTCCCTCGATCCTTATACGCTCAACGAGACCACCACCAACGCCCACCTGGGGCATGTCTACGAGGGTCTGACGCGGCGCGGGAAGGACCTCGCAGTGCAGCCGTCACTTGCGGAGCGCTGGGAGATTAGCGACGACGGCCTGACTTGGCGCTTCTTCCTGCGCAAGGGCGTCAAATTTCACAACGGCAACGACTTCAATGCTGACGACGTGATCTTCTCGGCCACCCGGGTCCGCATGAACGGCTCGAACTTCACGACCCGCGTCCCGACCAATGCCGAGTTCGTGAAGGTCGATGATTTTACCGTCGACGTGAAGCTCAAAACTCCGAACCCGATCCTGAACTCCCAATGGGACACCTGGTACATAATGGACAAGGAATGGGCGGAGGCGAACAGCGCCACCGCTCCGACGCCAGCGGCCGCCACCACGCCGAGCTTCGCGGCGCTGAACGCCAACGGCACAGGACCGTTCAAGATCGAAAGCCATCAAGCTGGCGTGAAGACGGTCTTCAAGCCGAACCCGGGCTGGTGGGACAAGCCGGAGCACAATCTCGATGAGATCGTGTTTACGCCCATCGCAAGCGACGCTACCCGGGTCGCCGCGCTCTTGTCGGGCGAGGTTGATGTCATCGAGCCGGTCCCGGTGCAGGACATTGCCCGCGTCAATTCTTCGCCTAATGCCCAGGTGCTCACCGGGCCCGAGCTCCGGACGATCTTTATTAACATGGACTCGGCCCGCGATGAGCTTCTATTCTCCAACGTGAAGGGCAAGAACCCGTTCAAGGACGTGCGGGTTCGGGAGGCATTCTTCAAAGCAATTGACATCAATCTCGTCCGCGACCGCGTCATGCGCGGACTGTCGACCCCGTCGGCCCTGATGATCGCGCCGGAACTCTTCGTTTACTCGAAGGACTTCGAGCGCCCGAAATACGACCTCGAAGGCGCCAAGAAACTGCTGGCCGATGCCGGCTATCCGAATGGGTTCGAAGTCGGCATGGACTGCCCGAATGACCGCTACGTCAACGACGAGGCGATCTGTCAGGCCATCGTTAGTATGCTGGCCCGGGCCGGTGTGAAGGTGAACCTGACCGCGCAGCCGAAGGCTCTCTACTTCGCGAAAGCCGGCAAGTCCGGCGGCTACACCACATCCCTTTCGCTGCTCGGCTGGACCCCCGGCACCTTCGACAGCCACAATGTTCTATATGACGTCATGGGCTGCCGCGACGTGCCGGGATCAAGCCGGGGCGAGACCAATTACGGCGGGTACTGCAACAAGGAGCTTGATGCTGTGACCGACCAGATCCTGGTCGAAACGGATCCGGAGAAGCGCAATCAGCTGATCAAGACGGCATTTGAGATCGCCACCAAAGACTACGGCCATATCCCGCTGCACCAGCAGGCGCTCGCCTGGGGCGTGTCGAAGAAGGTCAAGCTCGTTCAGCGCGCCGACAACCAGCTCCTGTTCTACTGGGCCAAGAAGGACTAGGGATCTGCGGATCGTCGTGTCGTCGGCCCTGCCAGCGCGGCGGGCCGGCATATTCAAGCACGAGGCCTTCTCAGGTGTCTCTAAGCGGATGAGGAGGCCTCCAGCCCAAATGGAGCGGCCTGATCACGATGATCTGGCACCATCCCATTTGAATGGGTTCCCGGCTTCAAGCCTCGCCCGGATGCAACAACTCCCCTCCCCTCTCGGATGACATGGTCGGACCTGGCCTCCGAGCCTGTTGTCAGGGTTTCTGGCCCCACTGTGGCTCACCACTCCTCGCCAGGGTCCTTAAACGGCATTGTTGCACTAACCTTATGAGACACAATTCATACTGGATTGCCGCGTTTGACAGGTAGAGCATCCTATCGCTTGACACGCTGATGCAGAGTTCCTGAGTACGGCCAATGGGCCAACAGATGAGGCAGGTATGTGGTCGACTATCGATGTCAGAAGCAGCTAGCGTATCTAACATTCCATGTTGGCCTCCTCTCAGGTTGATCCGTGGGGATTTCAACTTCCCCTTCTTCGCGTTCTCAAATGAATCAAAAATCTGATTGGCAGTGATCCTCGGGTGCCAACCCACCTTCGATGCCCGAGAGGTAGCAAGCCCGTAAGCGGTTCCCATACTAGCCGATGTTTTAGACCCGTGGATCTTGGGTCCGCGTCAGCGATGATCAGAGGCTGAGGTCTCGTAGCGAGTACCTGGCCAACAAGGATACTTGTTTTGAAGCCCTGCAGAACGGTCAAAGGGACCAACGGATGAGGCAGGTATATGTCAGAAAGCCACTCTGGGCCGGGACGTTGATTTGATCTAAAGCTTCATTGTTGCCTCCTCTCGAAGCGACATTCTTCTTTTGGGGATTTCAACTTCCCCTTCTGCGCATTCTCAGTTGGATAGAGAATCCATACTTCTACGCTGCGGAAGCCGCAGCCTCTTGTTCGTCGATCTGGTGCAGAACCGAGTACAATGCCCCCATGGAATTGGTGATAGATCTTGGCGGCGCGACCGGCCCCAACAAAGGGCATGATCATCTGAGCAGGGACATATGCCCCAACATGGGCCTCCTGGGATCCTAGATCGGCTCCCACCAGCACTCCGGCGAGGCATCCCTCATTGTCGACGACGGGACCACCCAGATCGCTTCGGTTCGGATAATCGAAGCAGACGTGGGCTGCGATCGTGTGCTTGCCCCCAAACGCGGTGTCGGCGCCGTCGCGGAAGTACGTCATCGTCGGGTGGGTGGCGATCCAGCCGGCTTTAAGGACTTGGGGTGGCTCGGTGCCGAGCGTGCTAAGATTGAGAGTGCTATCCCCGAAGACACCATCGGCATAGCCGATGCGCCATACATGATTTTTGCCATTCATGGCCGCGATGGTGGCAATGTCAGGATTGGGCCAGCGCTCGATATCATCGCCGCGAACCTGGAGGACGGCGATCGGGAGAACGGGCGTCTCATACACCCAATCGACCCAGTACACTCGCCCGGTACCGTCCAGAAGGTGGATGCGAAGATCGTGATAGGGGCCAGCCCCTTTCCACTGCTCCCAAGGGAGTTTGATCTTGCCATCTGAGATCGTCGCGAAGGCACCGCCGCCGACGTTCGTGGCGAACCCAACGAATGAGCGTTCGCCATTGTAGGGGTGTCTGCAGATCGCAGCGATGCTCCCTTTCAGGGATGCGAGGCCTTGTTCGGTGAATATGCCAGGATTCTTCGGCAATGGAGCCTCCGTGGGCTTGAACGGGATGAAGCGAGGTGGGCCCGACCATTGATCGGGTCCCAGAGTGCGGTGGCTCTACTGGATGAGCGAAACCTGCCGCGCTTGGGCGGTGAAGTGATGGGCAATCACCGCCTGTGGGATCTCGACGGGGGCGGACATGAGGAAGTGATGTTCTTCGGCCACCCGCCGCCACGGTGAGTTTGGACTGTGCGCGAGGAGGCTCAGGCTGGCCTCGGGCAGCCCGGCGTGGCGCTCGTCCACCCATTCGATGAGTTCGTGGGTGATCGTGTCCTCATCCGGCACGGCGGGGCACCCCTTGACTTGAACCGGTTCCGTGATCGGAGCATCCCCGTAGGATGACAGCTGAGTGAACAGGCGACCGAAGATCGGACCCTCGCTCCAGACCTCCGGGGCTTCGGTCAGGAGCGGCTTCCCAAGGATCGGGATCGACCAGCCATAGAGGAGATAGCAGAGCGTCTGGCTCCGCTTGTGTGTGATACCGCCTGAACTGGCGTGGCGGGCGATCAGCGTGTTTGCGACTGCAATCGGGGGGTATGCCATGGTCCGGGATCTCCATTGAACGGAAGGCAAACGAATGCGGCGCGGGAGGATGCATCCTCCCGCGCTGGTGGTCGGTCCGGCCGACGCGAGATCGTGGCTGTGAGGCTAGCTCTTAGCCGCCGCGACGGTTCCACTCGGCGTTGATCGCCTCGTGCATCGCTGCGCACATGCCGTCCTGATGATCGTCCTGGTTAGCCTTCAACCAGGTCCGGATTTCTTCATCGGTAGGGGCCGGCTCGATGCTATCACTGATCAGGGCGTCAACGTCGTTGACATCATAGGCGGCCACCGCCCAGCCCCGGCGGCGCATTTCCTCGAGGGCGAGGCAGAGATCACGGTGGCTGAGTTTTGTCGGATCAAACGGGGATGGGTGCGGGGCGTTCGGGATCATACCATCCGCCTGCCTCAGACGGTCGAGTAGTTCTTGAACCCCGTCCTGATCCAGCGAGATATCCTCGTTCAGGCCCTTGGCCTCCGGAGGCTAGGAGATAGACCTCATTCGACCGCTCGAAGGGCTCTCCCAAGCCGTCCTCATGGTAATGGAAAAGAGCCGCGAGGACCGTGTTCTTGTCCTGCGTGCTGAGCGGATAGAGGAGGAGATCGGCCGTCGCCCTCTTTGCCTGTGATTTGAGCCGGCGGAGTTCGTGGGGGCGAACGTTGTGAGCTCCGAACTCCTCCGCCGTCTCCTGAGGTGTGTAGATCCCAATGTCCACACCCCACTGGAGGAGATGGCCTGCTTCGTTCAGTCCGAGGATTTCACCCTCCTCGAGAGCTTTTACGTCGAGCAACTCTCCCGTCGCGGGGAGGTGAAGCATCATTCTGGGCAGATTCACGTCGCAGTTCCTTACAGAAGGCAAGAGCGCAGAGGTCGAAAGCGGTACGGCAGGCGATTTCCCGTGCCACGGCTTCGGTCCATTCCGGATCGGTTTTCAGGGTCTTGATCCGCGCAGGCAGCAGTTCCTCCTTGTGCGTTCGAGCCGCCATCAGGGCGTCGTAAGCGATGAGAAGGGTTTGACGGGGGTCTGCCATGACTGCGGAATCCTGCGGCTGTAAGGCTGGAGATGCTGTGTCCCCTCGATCAGGGGCCTTTGGCCAATTCTCCAGCCTCCATGGTAGCAGAGGCGGGTAAACCAATCCCGACATGGTCAGTGGTTTTGTATCGGCCGAGCTCGCTGGGCCGGACCCGCATGAAGGACGTGGCCGTGTTGCCGTTTCAAGGATGTCGGCGCCATCATCGTGGAGCCGAACCCCGAAGTACCCGCGCGTCGCCTTCGGATTCAACGAATAGAACAGCCGCAGGAATCCAGGCTTCGTGGAGGCCGTCGATCTGGCAAGCTGGCGTGCTTCGAGACGGCGGCTGCCGTCTCGCTCAATGACGCGGTAATGATCCGGCATCGTGTTTCCTTTCTGTCAGACGCGATCAGGCGCACAGGAGCCGCTCGGCGGTGGCCGAGGCGGCTGCGTAGGAGGTGTGGGGGAGGGAGAAGAAGTCGCCCTGGGCCGTCTCAACCTGGACCACGAAGACGTTACCTTCCGATAGGACGGTTGCGTCCTTTACGTCAGAGCCGAAGGTCTGGATGTTGGCAGCTTCCTGAGACGAAGAACGATCGTAACCGGACATCGTGGCTCTCCTTGATTTTGGGGATTTTCAATTCATCCCTTTCATCTCGGACTGAGCCTGGAATTCAGATCAGGGGAGTTGGCACTTCGCTACCCGCGCAATAGGGCGATTGCTGTTTCCGCATCGGTCCATGTGAGCTCGATGCTAGGGTCAACCTGAATGTGGAAATGCTTCTGGTGCAGCAGCATGCCTGGATCATCATCGATAATGACGTATCGGGCTGGCCGGTGGCGTTGCAGATGACGATCGATCTCGGAGCCTCTGATCGGAAGGTCGGCAATCTCCTCCTCCGGGAGTAGATCCCGTGTCCGCCAATCCATGAAATAGCAATCCTGACCGATCCCAGCCTTGGCGAGCTTGTCCCGGCAGCCGGCGTCGCGGCGCCAAGTGCTCGCGACGACCAGGCGCACACCTGTCTGGTCGAGGATATCGACGACCATAGCGGCGGATCCTGGCGCTATGTAGCCGGCCCCGCCAAGTCTTATCGACTGATCCGTGACGATCACGTCATCGATGTCGTGATAAACGAGAGCGGTCGCGGCCATCTTAGGTCAATTCGATGTCAAGTGACCGTTCTCAGGTCATGATTGGGGCGTCCATAAGGGGTGGGTTCCAGCAGGATGCACGCAGCTGAGCCAAGAGTCTGAGCGGCACTGCTCGTTCGCAGGTCAGGCATTGTTTCGAGCTGCCGAAGACCAGAGCGTCTGTCATTATAGTTCCGCCACCCAAGAAGCATCGTAACTCCTGGATTTGCGGGACCAGTCTGGTTCTCGAAGAGCCCCAGTACCGTCGCTCCACTGGCGGCCATCGCGGGAAGGTAAGATTGGGCAAGGAATTCATTCGCAGTACCTTGCGAACCAACCCGCACCGCATGGATACGCAGTTCAAAGAGGTCAGCTTCGACTGGTTGGGGCGCAGTATCATCGGCCTCTGACGGATTCCAAGCAGTCGAGGCTGTGAGAAAGCGCAGATCGTAGCGCTGGACCATCTCGCTTGTTCCATTGGTCCGTTGCCGGATCGCCTGCCACTCCTGATCTGCTCCCAGACCGGCAAAGCACCTAGACCTCTGTTCAAACCCGCCCGGCCAGCGGAGCAGCCACACGAACATGGGTACTGACGGGCCGGCGCTCACCGTCCATTGAGCAAGCCGGGGCGGGAAACCGTGTCGCTCAAAGAAGGGTGGTAGCACCTGCCCGATCCGTTCAACGAGTTCTTCCAGGCGCCCAGGGACAGCGTGGTACATCCGCAACTCGTAGAACATGGCCCGTCACCTAATTCCTAATCGGTGTATACAAGACATCCGCCAAAAACGTGTATACAAGATTACCACCCCTAGGCGGAATCTGAGCTTTCGCCAACATCTTTCGCTGCCCGCATCACAGCCAAGCCGTTAAGGTAATGAGGCTCCATCAAGGCGCTGAGCCTGTCCCCATCCCGGGCTACAAGAGCTGATTGCATCGCCTCGTGCTCGCGCAGGGCAGCATCCCATCGGGATGGATAAAGGTTGGCAGCGGAGCGGGCGCGGCGCACGCGAGGAGCGAGCAGGTCCCACACTTCCAAGAGAACAAAATTGTGGGAAGCTGCGACAATCCCACGATGGATGTCCTGATTGAGCGCGATGTATCGAGGCAGATCGCGCTGCACATAGGCAATCATCATCTGATGATGCGAGATCGTGATCGCCGCGATCTCCTCATCGCTGGCCTTGACACACGCCAGCTTAGCCGCCGCAGCCTCGATATGGCCGACCGTCTGATAGAGCGCCTCGACCTCGTCGAGATCGAGCGGCGCTACAATGGCGCCCCGGTTTGGGACAAGCCGGACCAACCCTTCGCTTGCCAGCGTCCGAATGGCCTCACGCAATGGAGTTCTGGAGATCCCGAGGTCTTCGCAGAGTTCCTTCTCCCTCAGGGGAGCCCCCGGCAGAAGCTGGCCTGAAACGATCCTTTCCCGCAGCGCGGTAACTGCTGCGCCATGGAGGCGGCCCTTGCGCCCCCCAACGGACTCAATCGGTGAAGACGTCTCGTCCCGGACGTCAGCAGGGAGATCTGAATACATCATGAGATATGTATGCACCACTCTTGCGCCCGAGACAAACATCAAAAAGGGAACGAGGGGTGTTGACGTTCCTGGAATTTGTATGCACGCTAGCTGACAATAACCGGGGCGCTTCGACGATCCCGGGTTAGGGAGAACGCCATGGCCATTTCAGGCTGCATCGCGCTTTGGCGCGAAGGGTCCCTTGCGCGCACTTTAACCCCGACACCGACGGCATCGTGTGCGTCGATCGAACCGTTCCTCCAGCAACACCACGTGGCGGAGCCCCGGGCTGAGACTTTGATCTCAAACAAGGTGGCGCCTCTGCAAGAGGCCGGCAGCAACCCGGGCAAGCGTGTTCGAAGGACACCGCTATGACAGGAGCGAGGCCGCGGCTCGGGTTCGTCGGCATCGGCCTAATGGGTGAGGGGATGACCCGTCGCCTTCTCGACCGAGGCTGGACCGTGACAGTCTGGAATCAGGAGCCGGAGCGCCTCGATATGGTCATCCCGCACGGCGCAGTCGCTGCGGCAAGTCCGGCTGCCGTGGCAGATGCCAGTGATTTCGTCCTGATGTGCGTGCTCCATACAGAAGCGGTGCGGCGATGCGTGTTTGCACCGGATGGAATTGCGGCGGCGCAAAACAAGCCACGCATCGTCATTGACCTCTCCACAGCTGATCCAGAGGCCACTCGCGAGATGGCCATGCGCCTGCGCACCGAGACCGGGACGAGTTGGGTTGATGCCCCGATCTCCGGCGGTCCAGGGGCCGCGCGCCAGGGCACTATGACCATAATGGCCGGTGGCGAGCCCAGCGATATCGAGGCGATCCAGCCGATCATGGACGACCTCGCCGCCAATTTCACCCCCATGGGTCCGGTCGGGGCCGGGCAAACCACCAAGATCATCAACCAGGCAATTGTCGGGACTGGTTATGTGCTGATGGCCGAAGCCGTTGTGCTCGCCGAAGCAGCGGGTATTGCGGCTGAGCGTCTCCCACAGTGCCTCGCGGGAGGTGCGGCCGACAGCGTCCTGCTGCAGACGATATACCGGCAGATGAAGGCACGCGATTTCGCGCCGCCCAAGGGCTATGCCCGCCAGCTTCTCAAGGATCTGAAGGCAGTCGTGGATTTCGAGCGCACGGCTGGCCTGTCCCTCCCGATCGTCGAAACCGCCTGTGACCGATACGCCGCCTATGTCGGGAAGGGCAATGAGATGGAGGACTCAGCATCCATCGTACGTCTTTATGAGGGAACGGGATCATGAGCGACACCAGGGCCGAGATTCCGATCATTGATGCGCATCAGCATTTCTGGAATCTCAGTACGAACTATTACCCTTGGCTTCAGGATCCGGACCCGATCCCCTTTCGATACGGCGACTACTCCGCGCTCAAGCGCAACTACCTCCCTGCCGACCTGCGACGTGACATTGGCTCATACCGGGTCGTGAAAACGATTCACATCGAAGCTGAGTGGGATCGGTCGCGGCCGGTGGCTGAGACCGAATGGCTGCATGACCTCTCGCGCCGCGAAGGCCTTCCGACAGTCTGCGTGGCTCATGCGGCTCTGGACGCGCCAGATGCTGATGAGACGCTTTACCGGCAAAGCCGCGTCTCTATCGTGCGTGGCATTCGCCACAAACCCACTGCAGCGGGCTCCCCTGGTGAGGCGAAGCGTGGCGCACCAGGATCAATGGACGATCCACAATGGCGCAAAGGATATGCGATCCTAGGATGCCTCGGTCTGTCCTTTGATCTGCAGACGCCTTGGTGGCACTTGGACGCCGCCTCGGAACTCGCACGCGATTTTCCAAACACACAAATCATCATCAATCACACCGGCCTGCCTGCCGATCGCAGCCCAGAGGGGCTCGCCGCGTGGCGCAGTGCCCTTGAGAAGGTGGCGACCTGCCCGAACATTGCTATCAAGATCTCCGGCCTCGGACAGAAGGGGCGTCCCTGGAGCTTGGAGAGCAATGCGCCAGTGATCCGCGACGCCATTGCGATCTTCGGAGCCGATCGAGCCATGTTCGCTAGCAACTACCCCGTGGACAGCCTCGTGGCCTCCTACGGAACGATTGTAGCGGGCTTCCTAGCGGCGATCGCAGACCGCCCGATGGCGGAGCAGTATCAGCTGACCCACGACAGCGCAGAGCGGATCTATCGCCTCTGACCTCTTTCAACCACGGGCTCATGAGTTCGTCCAACCCAGCAGGAGAGCAGAATGGATACCAAAGTCGCTTCCACTATGGGAACCAACACCGCAGGCCAGCCGGATGCATTTCGAATCCGCAAATACTTTGAGCCGTTGCGGGTCGTTGACGTTTGCGATGCCCTTGACGGGATCGGATACTTCAACATCGGCCTGGTCTCGGAAGATATTCGACCACTCTGGCTCGGGATGCGATTCTGGGGTGTCGCCTACACGCTGCGCTGTGTTCCATCCAACAAGCCGATGTGGAAGCTTGATACCACGGAAGACATCGTCAATGCCCATGGGATCTGGTTCGACAAGGTCGGACGGGGCGCACTCGGCTTCAACGACGAAATCCAGCCTGGGCATGTGGTTGTGACCGACGTCGGGGGCGCCGACAACGTCGGGCTCTGGGGCTCGGAAAACACCCTTCGCGCCGTCAAAGCTGGGGCCGTTGGGATCATCACCAACGGGCAATGCCGCGATACCGCTGAGATCCTGCAGCAGAAGACGCCGGTTTGCGCTAAGAGCCGCGGCCGCACGATCATTCCCGGCCGCATCGAGGCCGTCGAGACCCAAACCACAATCGGCTTTGGCGGAGCCCAGGTTCGTCCAGGCGACATCGTTGGCTGCGACGACGATGGCCTCGTGGTCGTTCCTCTCGAAGTCGCCGAAGAGGTAGCGCGCCATGCCAAGGCAGTGCTCATTGCCGACATGAAGTCGCGAAAGAGCCATTACGAAGCGCTCGGAATGCCCGTCGATAGGACGGTCGATTTTGCTGCGGTTGACGAGTACTACGCCGCACTCGACCGGGCCTAAGACACATCCCGGCCGGCGCGCCTCGGAGTGCCTCCGGCCGGGACCACTCCGCATCGGCGGCGGCTCCGCCGGAGATCAAGCAGACCTCTGCCAAGGAGGCTCGGAACAACGGAGGAAACGATGACGAAGATGAGCTATTTGACCACCGGTCTCGTACTCGGCGCATCTCTTACAATGAACGGTCTCGCTCAGGCGGCCCCGGTCGAGCTGCAGTTCTGGGAGGGGCACAGCGTTCAGGAGGAGACGGCGACGATCAAGATGATCGAGGCCTTCGAAAAAGCCAACCCGGATATCAAGATTACTCGGACCAAGGTCAACTTCGGCGGGAATTTCGAGAAAATCACGACAGCGGTCGCATCTGGTACGGCACCGGACGTCACTCCGATCTGGAGCGGGTTCCTGACCCAATTCGCCGCCTCCGGATCTCTCATTGATCTGAACAAGTACGGAGCGGCGGATATCAAGAACAGCATTTACCCGGCCTCCTGGAACTACGTCCAGTATAAGGACGGCGTCTATGGCGTACCATACGCTCAGGACCCGCGGATGATCGTCTACAACCTTGATGCCTTCAAGGAGGTCGGACTGGAGAAAGGCCCTGCAACCCTCGACGAACTGTACACCTCGGCGAAGGCGCTTTCCAAGAAGTCTGGAAACGCCGTTGAACGCTATGGCTTGGCCGTAGGGGATCAGGACAATATCATCTACTTCTTCGTCAGCCTGCTTTATGCCAATGGTGGACAGGTGTTCAATGCCGACGAGACCGAAGTGGCCTTCAACAGCGATGCCGGCATGAAGGCAGCCGGCTTCCTCAGCAAAATGGCACGCGAAGGGCTCGTCTCCACCAACGTGCCGCAGGACAACATGCGCAGTGGTTTGCTCACTGGCCGCTTCGGGATGATTTTCGATGGTCCGTGGATTTTCTATGCGGCCGCGAATCTCGGAAAGCCGGCGCAACCCTTCGATGTGGTGCCATTCCCGTCCGCGACACCCGGTGGTCCGTCGGGAACAGTCGCGAGTGTGGGAGCCTACACAGCCTTTGCGTCCAGTAAGCACCCCGAGGAAGCGGCGAAGTTCGTGAAGTTCATGGCGTCTCCAGAGGCGCAGCAGTACCGCATCCAGGTGCTCAAGACCGGTGTCTCCCCGGCGGTTGTAAACGAGCCCTACGCAAAAGAAACGTTCCAGAAGGTGCCGGCCCTCGCCAAGGCGCAGGAGATCGCCGCCAACGTCAAGATCTATCCGGTCCAGGCCAAGTGGACGAAGGTCGTCGATGCGCTGCGGCCAGCTCTCGAAGCGATCAGTTCAGGAGCTGATCCTCAGGAGACCATCAACAATGCCGCGCGTCAGGCCAATCGCGGCCTGCGGCGTTAAGACCTCCGGCGCGACCGCTGCGGTCGCGCCGCCCCACACCGTTCCTGCCAGGAGTGAATGATGGGCCTGAATCGGCAGAAGATCATCCTTGGATCTGTCTTCCTTGGCTTGCCGTTGGCTTGGCTGACCTTCTTCGTGGTGTTCCCGATCCTACTCGTCGTCTACCTGAGTTTTACGAGCTACGACATTCTTGGGTCACCCAAATGGATTGGTCTGCTCAACTATGAGGACCTTCTGGACGACGATGTATTCTGGACCGCGGTACTGAACACAGCCTATTACACGATTGTGACTGTTCCGGTCGGCATGGCCCTGTCACTTCTGCTTGCTCTATTCATAAATCGCAGGCTACCGGGCGTCGGCTTCTTCCGCACCGTCTATTATGCTCCAGTCGTTGCGCCGCTTGTCACGACAGCTCTTGTCTGGATGTTGTTCTATTCGGAGACGACCGGTCTGTTCAATTATCTTCTGGCGCTGCTCGGCTTCGCGCCGAAGCAGTGGCTCAGCAGCAGCACGTGGGCAATGCCCAGCGTCATCGTTATGAGCATCTGGAAAGGGCTTGGCTTCAATATGGTGATCTTCCTTGCCGGACTTCAGTCGATCCCCCGCGAGCTCTATGAGGCAGCCTCCCTTGACGGTGCCGGATCGACCAGCAGCTTCCGGTACATTACGCTGCCGCTGCTGGCACCTTCGACCGTCTATGTGACAATCACCTCGATCATCGCGTCGTTCCAGGTGTTCTCGCAGGTCTTTGTCATGACGGGCGGGGGGCCGAACAACTCGACCACGACCATCGTACACCAGATCTACAGGACTGCATTTGTTCATCTTGAGGTTGGCTACGCTTCTGCGATGGCACTTGCCTTGTTTGTCATCCTGGTGGCCGTGTCGATGGTGAACCTACGGCTTGTCGCCCGCAAAGAGATCTACGGATAGTCACACATGACCGCAAATCCGACAGCTTTTACCAGCGAACTCACACGTGACGGTCGTGTGGAGTTGAGCGTACGCCCGGCAGTCCGAAGGCTTCTAAAGGATTGGTTCGGGTTCTACCTGCCAGCCACTGTCATTGCGCTCGTCATGCTGTTCCCGTTTTTCTGGATGATCTCGATCGCGTTGCGGTCTGAGCCGGAGATCTACACTTATCCGCCTCACATTTTTCCGGAGACGATCCGCTGGGACAACTTTGCCCGGATCTGGTCAGATCCCCGCATGAAAATGGGCCTGCTGTTCTGGAACACCCTGATCTATGCGACCGTCCGAACATTCCTGCAGCTGCTCCTCTCCAGCATGGCAGCCTTCGTGCTGGCCCGCTATCGCTTCCCCGGACGAGACGCAATCTTCTTCGCCATCCTCGCCACCGTCATGATTCCTCACGAGGTGCTGGTCATCCCCCTTTTCGTGATCATGAAGCACATGCCACTGGCAGGGGGAAACGACTGGCTCGGCATGGGTGGGACCGGCTGGCTTGACAGCTTCAAGGGTCTGATCCTTCCGGGCATCGTGAGTGGCTATTCGATCTTCTTCCTCCGCCAGTTCTTTCTTAATATGTCATCTGAGCTCGAGGACGCCGCCCGGATCGATGGCGCCAGTGAATTTGGCATCTACTGGCGCATCACGCTGCCGATGGCGATTCCGGCCCTGACGACGCTTGGCGTCTTCAGCTTTCAGTTTGCCTGGTCCGACTTCATGTGGCCGCTCATCATCACGAACAGTGATCATATCAAGACCATCCAGCTTGGTCTTGCTGTGCTGCAATCAAGCGAGGGAACCGAGTGGTCGCTCCTGATGACCGGTGCAGTGATCGCGACGCTCCCACTGATATCGCTCTTCGTTCTGCTCCAGCGATTCATCTCAACGGGCATCAGCTTTGGTGTTGGGCGATAAGCGCCTTAGCCGGCGTCTGGACACGATCGGAAGGTATACAGAAATGGCCTCAGTTGAGATCCGCAACATCCGCAAGAATTTCGGCACGGTCCCGGTCATTCACGGGGTGTCGATCGACATCCAGGACGGGGAGTTCGTGATCCTGGTGGGCCCGTCGGGCTGCGGCAAGTCGACCCTGCTGCGCATGATCGCCGGGCTGGAGAGCGTCTCGGGCGGCGAGCTGCGCATCGGCCCGAAGGTGGTCAACGACATGCCGCCGAAAGAGCGCGACATCGCCATGGTGTTCCAGAACTACGCCCTCTACCCGCATATGACGGTCGCCGACAACATGGCCTTCTCGCTCAAGCTCAAGAAGGCGCCGAAAGCCGAGATCAAGGCCCGCGTCGACCGCGCCGCCGAGATCCTGGGGCTCAACAAGCTGCTCGACCGCTACCCGCGCCAGCTCTCGGGCGGCCAGCGCCAGCGCGTCGCGATGGGCCGGGCCATCGTGCGCGACCCGCAGGTGTTCCTGTTCGACGAGCCCCTGTCCAACCTCGACGCCAAGCTGCGCGTGGCCATGCGCACCGAGATCAAGGCCCTGCACCAGCGCCTGAAGACCACCACCATCTACGTCACCCACGACCAGATCGAGGCCATGACCATGGCCGACAAGATCGTGGTGATGCACGACGGCGTGGTCGAGCAGGTCGGGGCGCCGCTCGAGCTCTACGACCGCCCGGCCAACCTGTTCGTGGCCGGCTTCATCGGCTCGCCGGCGATGAACTTCCTCAAAGGCCACCTGCAGGGCGGGCGCTTCGTCACCGCGAGCGGCACCAGCCTGCCGGTGGCCAATGCCCCGGCGGCCTCGGACGGGCAGCCGATCATCTACGGCATCCGGCCCGAGCACTTCATTCTCGACGACACCAACGGCCTGCCGGCCGAGGTGGCGGTGGTCGAGCCGACCGGCTCGGAGACGCAGGTCTTCGCCAAGTTCGGCGGCGCCGACGTGGTCGGCGTGTTCCGCGAGCGCGTCGACGCTCAGCCCGGCCAGCAGATCCCCCTCATGCCGGATCCTAAGCTGGTGCACCTCTTTAATCCGGAGACGGGGCAGAGGATCAATTGAACGTCTGACTGAACGAGTGCGATTTGGTGGCATTTGGCCAGGTAGGAAGCCTTGTTCGATGCAAGACACGGTCAACAACAAGTCAGAAGGGCGATTGATTCGCCCGGAACCTGCTCTCGTAGGATGAAGAAGGACCCTCCGAATGACCCTCCCGCTTGCGCAGCTCAAGGTTCTCGACGTCAGCCAAGTCATGGCTGGGCCGTTTTGTTGCATGCTCCTCGGCGATATGGGCGCAAACGTAGTCAAGGTTGAGCCTCCGGGAACCGGCGATCAGACACGACGAGCCATGGGCTTCCGCCTAAAGGGGGCCGACAGCGGTGGCTTTCTCGCGCTGAACAGGAACAAGCGCAGCATTGAGATCGACCTGAAGAGCGAAGCCGGACGCGACGTGTTCTACGATCTCGTTCGCACGGCCGACATCCTTGTCGAGAACTACCGGCCAGGCGTCACCGCGAGATTGAAGATCGACTATCCGACATTACGGGAGATCAACCCGCGCCTCGTATATGCGAGCATCTCAGGCTTTGGGCAAACAGGCCCCTGGGCCCAACGCCCGGGCTTCGACCTGATTGCACAAGCTATGAGCGGCGTGATGAGTGGAACGGGCTATCCGGGGCTGCCGCCGGTGAAGAACAGTATTCCGGTTGCCGACCTTGGGTCCGGACTGCTGGCGCTCTACGGCATCCTCAGCGCCGTCATCGGGCGTGAGCAGACTGGGGAGGGGCAATTCATCGACGCCTCTTTGTTCGAGACGGCCCTGAGCCTGTCGATCTGGGAAACGGCGGAGTATTGGGGCACCGGACGGGTGCCCGGCCCGATCGGGAGTGCTAACCGCATGAGCGCGCCGTACCAGGCTGTGCGCGCCTCCGACGGTTACCTTGTTATCGGGGCGGCCAACCAGAAACTCTGGGTAAGCCTGTGCGAGGTCATCGGGCGTCCAGATCTCGTCGAAGACAGGCGTTTTCTGACCAACACCGATCGGCTCCAGCATCGTGAGGAACTGATCCGAGAGATCGAGAAGAACCTGAAAGAACGATCGAGGGACGAATGGACGGATGCCTTCCTGGCAGCGGGCATTCCAGCCGCACCGATCTATGATTATGCGCAGGCACTACAGAGCAAGCAGGCGAGCGCGCGAGACATGGTGATGGAGATGGATCATCCAGTGGAGGGAGCGATCAAGGCTCTAGGATTTCCCGTGAAGATGGGCGGAACGCCTCAACAAGTGCGCTACCCGCCCCCGCTCCTAGGGCAACACACGGAGGCCGTGCTGGCTGAGCTCGGATACGATACCGGCCGCATTCAGGCTCTGCGTGAGCAGGGAGCGTTCGGCCCATGAGTGGCAACGTTCACCTTAGGCGGGAAGGCCCGGTCGCTCACGTAACCTTTGATCGTCCCGAGGCGCGCAACGCCATGACGTGGGCGATGTATGAGCAACTCGCGTCCATATGCGGGCGCATTGGAGCCGATTCTGCTATCCGCGTCGCGACCTTCCGGGGAACTGGTGGATCCTTCGTGGCTGGGACCGACATCCAGCAATTTACCGAGTTCCGAACCGGTGATGATGGCGTCGAATATGAACGCCGCATGGAAAGATTCCTGACGAGCCTCGACCGGCTGCCCTGTCCCACCCTTGCCGTCGTTGATGGCTGGTGCGTCGGAGGAGGGCTTGCGATTGCGGCGTGCTGCGACTTGCGCATTGCAACACCCGCTGCATCATTCGGTGTTCCCATCGCACGGACCCTGGGGAACTGCCTATCCATGAGCAGCTACGCCCGCCTTGTTGCAGAGTTCGGGATCGGCCGTGTCAAGCGCATGATCCTTGGAGGAACCCTTCTGTCCGCCGCCGAAGCTCGGGAAGCCGGCTTCGTGACAGAGATTGTTGAGGCAGGAAGCATCGATGATAGAACGGCCGAATGGGTTGTCCGGCTGACTCGAAACGCACCCATTACAATGCGGGTCAGTAAAGAGGCAATCCGGCGGGTGATTGCGTCCGGCGTGCTCGAAGGGGACGACCTGATCCGCGATTGCTATGGCAGTGCGGATTTCCATGAAGGCGTCAGCGCGTTCCTCGCCAAGCGTAAGCCTGCGTGGAGCGGCCGGTAGTTAATCAGTTCCATTCGACGAAGCGAAACCAAGAAGTTCTCAACCGGCTCGGTGTTTTACAAATTTGTACAAAAGAAAAGCCACCTTGGTTAAGGTGGCTTTTCTCAAGCTGGCCGGGATCCGGGGGCTTCGGATCAGGCTGCGGCTGTCCGCCGTCAGCACTCATGAGACAGATCGGGTGAGTTGAGGAAGGGAGAGGTTCTGGTTCATCGTAGCCCATGAGGACATGACGATGAGACAGAAGCACAGGCCGGAGAAAGAGCCGGCTGAGACGGTGGTCAAGGAGATCCGCCGCGCCACCCGCAAGCACTACTCCGCCGAGGAGAAGATCCGCATCGTGCTGGAAGGGCTGCGCGGCGAGGACAGCATCGCCGAGCTTTGCCGGCGCGAGGGCATTTCGCCCAACGGGTATTACCGCTGGTCCAAGGAGTTCCTGGAAGCCGGCAAGAAGCGCCTGGCCGGCGACACGGCCCGGGAGGCCACCTCGGACGAGGTCAGGGGCCTGCGCCGGGAGGCTGTCGCCCTCAAGGAGGTGGTGGCCGATCTCACCCTCGAGAACCGCCTGGTCAAAAAAACTAGGACGGCAAAGTTAACTGGCAGGCCTGCTGTTCGAGAGCCGCCAGGTAAGCGGCGGGATCGTGTCGAAACCGGGTGCGCAGAGTTCGCGCGCGGCGGCCTCTCTCCAGACGCTGGCGCAAGCTTCTCCAGTGCTCTCGGTTCGCGACGCCCAAGTCGCGAGCTGTCGGAGCCTGCACGCGCGTCGCGGTAGCGGCGAGCAGCCGGACCGGGCCGCGCAGAACCGCACCAGGGGCTGCCGTCTTGCGGCCGGTGGCGCGCCGCTCGTGATAGCGCTGGGAGCCGAACAGCTGTTCGAGATCGTTGTTGGTGCGCGGCAGGTCCGGCACCGCATAGGTGTGGAACAGGCCAGGGCGATCGCTGCGCGTGACCTTCTGGAAATGATCGAAGGCCTCGGCCAGCGTGCCGGCCTTGTTGCGCTGCCGCTGCATCGCACCCAGCACCCCGTTCACCCGCCGCCGCACCATCGCCGCACTCTCCTCGTGCGGATTGCCAAGCCAATGCGCCACGGCGTGCACGAACCGGTAGGCGTACGCCACGTCCGGCCACAAGCCGGCCACCGTCTCCAATCGTCGCTTCAGTTTGAGGCCCGAGGCGGAAAGCGGGGCCCGACCATCATCGGTGATCGCGCTGCGCACGGCCGCACAATACCCCTGCACGATCGCCGCTTCGGGATCTTCCCGCTCCTCCACAGCGCGCACGATCCCGCGGATGCCGCGCACCTGCTTCTTGAGTTCCTTCTTGGCATGCCGGTCGGCCTCGAAGATCGGATGCGCCGCCTCGCGCAGGAAATGGAACTGACACAGCTGATGCGGCACGCCCGGCAGCACCTGGGCGACGGCCTGGCGAATGGAGGTCTGACCGTCGCTGATCACGCCCGCGACCGGCACGCCCACGGCGGCCACCGCCTCGCGCAGCAGCCCCGCCAGATCCTGGGCCCGGCCGGAGAGCAGGCTGCGGGCGAGCACGATGATCCCCGAGAGGCAGTCGCGGATCACCCACAGCACCTCATGGCCGACATCCGGCTGCACGCCATCCAACGCCAGAATGACCCGCCCCTGCCGGGCCAGGAGCCTCTGCAGCGGGCGGCGCTCCAGCAGCCTTGTGGCGAGCAGCTCATCGTAGCGGTCGAGCAGGTTGGTGACACTGCGCTCGGCAATCGCCACGCCGCGGGTGGTGAGCACCGCGTGGATCTCGGGCACGCTGCGATGCTCGCGTTGGCGCAAGGCCCCGACGAGGGCGATGATGTCCAGGCCGAACTCGTGCTGGGGCAAGGCCAGGGCCCCCTCGACCTCGGGCCGGTAGGGCTTGTGATAGCGGGCGCAGCCGAGGGTCTCGCACCAGCGGATCTTGAGCCGCAAGCGGATCGATCCGGTCAGCGTCACAAGGGAGCGATGGTTCTCGTAGCGGATGCGCATCGGGGCTTTGCAGGCCGGACACAGCCGACAGGCGGGACGCAGCACCCGCTCGCGCTCCGGCGGCTGGCGCCCTGAGAGTCTGGTCATCCCGCACCTCCCATCAGGTACAGAAGACCCCCACCACCACACTCTATCAGACAGTCAGGTTTGCCGTCTTAGATTCTTTATACTCACGTCAGGAAACCCAGCCATCATCCGGATTACGAATTTGTAATCCCCCGCAGGCATTTTGTTCATCCACGATTTAGTTCAGCCCCTCGATAATCTGCCCTATAAACCGAGGCGCCAAACGGAACGGCTGTCACCATGCCGGACCCGTTTGGACCTCACTGGTAAAGGTCAATCAGACGATCATGCGTAAGCTAACTTCTCTCGTTCTCGCCGCCTCTGTCCTGGCGGCTCCTATGTCTCAGGCGATTGCAGCACCCCGCGCCAAGATGCCAGAGATCACCAAGCAGTACCCGGGTGAGAGCTACACCCAATACCGCCGCTACTACGGCGGCCCCCGCTATTATAATGGCCCGCGCTATTACCGCCGCGGCGGAAACGGCGGTGCGGTTGCTGCTGGCGTCCTTGGCCTCGCCGCTGGCGCTCTGGTCGCTGGCGCGATCGCCAACCAGGCACAGGCGGCTCCGCCGCCGCCTCCCGGTACGCAGGACCCGCAACTCGCGGCCTACTGTGCCCGCAAGTACCGTTCGTACGACCCGGTCACGGGGACGTTCATGGCAAACAACGGCTATCGCTACGTCTGCACGTACTAATCGGCCCGGCCCTAGACGAACGCAAAGAGGCTCCAACCAGGGGCCTCTTTTTATGAGCGTATCGTCAAACCTCTGGAAATTCGACCAATTACGATCCGGACTTTCTTCAGTTCCCTTAAAATCATCCCATCGATCCGATGATTTGAGAAACCCCGAAAGGCTCGAAATGACCGATGCTCCCGCCTCCCATCCGCAGGACCTCCCTCGCGATCCGATGACGGATGTCGGTCGCCTCCTGATCCGCGCTTACAATGGCGATCAGTTCGACCCCTTCTTCATGGCCGGTCACCCGAGCCGGACTAAGGAGCCAAACGTCATCATCCGATCCTGCTTCTATTACTCGATCCTGATGACGCCGAAGATCACGATGATCTACGACAACAGCGGCCGCGGCGGCATGTGCGACATGACCGTCGACGAGATTTCCGTGATCTGGAAAACGCCCGCCCTGCTCGAAAGCCTCGGAACGACCTTCGAGGCCCTTCAGGATGGTACCGCCATCATCACGGCGACAGAGGCGCCGAAACCGGACATCGACCTCTGGGCCCGGATTGCCGAGGCCGAAGGGAATGTTCTGAAGGCGGCCTAAATCAGCGCAACTCGCTCCGGTGATAGGAATACTCGTTTTGAGATCCATCCTCGTGCCGCTCGACGATCCGGACCCGCTTGCCCTTGTCGAGAACCTCAAATGTCACGACGCTATCGAGCGGATCGGTTCGCCAGCGCCCGGTTTCGGTGGCCCAGATCACACGGTTGCCTTCGAGGCGACACCGATAGCTCCAAAGCTTGCCATCGGAAGGCCGATTGTAGGTAATGACGGAAACTTCGCCTTCGGCCTGGGCTTTCATAATCGATGGCTTTCTGCCCATCACACCGCCAATAGCGGCACGACAAATCTCACCTCGCTCAGCCGGGGTATGTTCGGCCGCATAAGCCGATACTGACACGGCTAACCCTGCGACCAGGATTCCAAAACGTCTCATCGCTATTCTCATTTGAATTCTGGTATGGGGGCTACCAATGCTCGATCGATTCCGCTCTCGGATTACCTGCTATGTTGCCGAAATGCCATAAGCCACTCCTCATGAGCGCACTGCTCGGAGCCACTCTGAGCGCGATTGCGATACGCCCCACCTCTGCCGGCGAGCTCTATATCTATGAGCACAACCTGTCGGTCATCGACTGGTTTGTCGTCGGGGACAAAATCAAAGCAACCTATTCCAAGCCAAAGGCCAGCCTCGCAGCGGCAGGGGTCAAGGAGGGGGCAGTCCTTTTCGAAGGGACTACGAAGGAAACCGGATCGTCGGCACCGCATTCGCGTTCAAATCCGGCTGCGCCCCTGCCCCCTATCAGGTGATCGGTATGGAGCAGGGAAGCCAGATCATCCTTCGCGCTCCGGGCCCAGTCAGATCCAAGACCGGATGCGACATCATCGGGTACTCCGCAAAAAGCCCTCATGCCGAACTGACGTTCCACTATTCTGCCACCCACCATTGATCGTCAGGACCCTGCCTGCAGGATCCCGCTGGGTCAGCCTGTGCTATGATCCGGATTAGTTCAAACGGACGGTTGCGGTGATGGAGGCATCACTCCTTAGCAGCTTCGCTTGCCACGACGGGCAGGAAAGCCTCGTCCTCGGCCAGAGGCCGGACGGCTCCATCGCTCACCTCTCTGAGGTCCCTCGAGGGACAGCCTGCGAGTGCATCTGTCCCGGCTGCGGGGCTCCCCTCGTGGCCCGGAAGGGAGAAGTCCAACACCACCATTTCGGTCACCAGGGCACTGAAGACGGGCGGCCCTGCAACACTGGACCGGAAACCGCCCTGCACAAATTCGCCAAGGAGGTTCTGGAACAGAAGCTACAGCTCTTCCTGCCGACCCTGGACCTTTGGGACGGTTCGGAGCGGTGGGTAGGCTTCGAAGGGAAGTCCTACGAATTTGACGCCGCCGTCTTGGAGAACCGCCTGGGCGAGATCATTCCCGACGTCGTCGTTCGAAAGGGAAACAGAGACCTGATCGTCGAGTTTGCCGTCACCCATGAATGCGGGCCTGCCAAGATCGCGCAAATCGTCGATATGGACATCAGCGCCATTGAGGTCGATCTATCCAGACTGCCCCGCGACATCTCGCGGGAGGGGCTCGAAGATGCCATCCTCCACGCCGCCCCGCGCAAATGGATCCACAATCCGAGAACCCGGGAAGGGCAGCGGGAACTTGAAACCCGTCGGCGCCGGCTAGCCGACACACTCTCCCGACAGGTATCTCCTCTTGTGAAGGCCTATCGAGCGGCTCTCGAGAGCCATCGAACCTCCCGCAATGCGTGCTTGGCGGTAGGCCGCATCGAGAGCGATGGCACGGAGAGGGCTATTGGTCACGATGTCCCCGGATCGGGTTGCTTTAAGGTCCCGCCACGGGACTGGCAGGCAACCATCGTCTCCGGCGTGATCGAACAGGCTGTTGTTGGAAGATCCGCCCATATCACTGTCAAGGAGGCGCTTCGGAAGCTCAAGGATCGAGGCTGGATCAATTTCCGTTTCAGTCGCATCTCCGAAGACCAGGCGGCTGCACTGCGAGAAAGCTTGGTTCAATTCGAATTTCCAGAATTCGCAATTCAGGCGTGGGCCACTGCCCTCTCCCGCCAAAGCATCCTTGTTCCGGTCTCCAGCACGGGACGCTGGATTTTCCATCCCATGATCGTCAAGGAGATCCAGTCCAAGCGCCGCGCCAATCAGCAATCCAGATAGCCGCTTTCCCATAGCACGTAGGAGGTCTTCGATTTCGGGATCATTGCCGCAAACAGATGATCGGACAAATCCCCGAAAGGATCCTCACGATGGACGCGAGCCGCTACTCCCTGAAGCTCCACACGGACTTCCCCGGCAAGGGCTGGCTCCTTGAGCTCCACATGAACGACAGCGACGAAGAAGAGGTTGCCTTCGTCGAGACGTTCCGGGCCACCGCCTTCCGCTACCTTGGCGCGGCGCCACATGGGTTCACCCGCCATGAGGACGGGAAGCGCTTCGTCGACACCTGCTGGTTCCTGCAGGGCGAAAGCTCGACTTGGCTGATGTTTGAGTTCTGGACCAGCGACCAGACGGCTATCCTCGATGGAGTTATCCGCGTCATTGAGGCGCTGGAAACCCAGGGCGTATCCGTCGTTCTGCAGTGATACAGTGCCACCATGGCCGATCACTTCAAGTCCACCTATTATGTGCTCGATCCCAAAGGGACCGTGCATCGGATCAAGACAAAGACTATCGGGGAGCTACGAACCCTCGATAGCTTCCGCCGCCAGTGCCTGATCCATGGCTATACGGCCAAGGATCAGGAACAGGTCGAGGCCGACATCCAGGCCAAGATCTATGAGCAGATCTTTGGTGGGGACGTGCTCAAGCACGAGATCCAGAACGCCTTCCTTGAGGCAAATGGAACGCTAGTCGATCACGACAATCCAAATTCGTTCTTTGAGGCCATCGGTTATAGCCGCACCCTGAGAGACCGCTGCAAAAGGCAGCACAAGCGGTACATGGAGGACGGGAAACTTCCGGGTGGCGGCTTCGTCTGCAATGACCCGGCCCCTTACCATGTCGATCTGCCGGGGTTCTCCGCCTGACCCGCCAACCCGCCCTCATAAGGGGCGGGTTTTCTAATGCTCACATTTTCAAACCCCATCGCCCTGATCCCGGCTCATCTCAATTCTCGATTGGGATTGTGAAGAGATGATTGGAAAAATCCCCAAGAAGGAGCAAGGCGATGGACACCCTCGAGCAATTCACGGTTCTGTCCGGCATTCGCATCCAGCTTCGGGCCCAGGCTATCGCCTGCAAGACAGCGTTTGCCCGTGACCTCCATGAGCGCCTGGCACAGCACCTCGCCTACATCTGCAAGAAGCTCCGGCTCGAGATCGCCGGTGCAGCCCGGTTCGGCAATGACGACGAGGGCGCCTTCGGCTGGGAAGGCCCGGACGAGATCCACCTGATCGACGCTCTCTACATCGATCACGGCTCCCGCGAGTACCAGATCAACGGCGAGGACTGGTACTCCCTCGATGGCGACGGCGAGCCGATCGCCTCGCCCGCGACGGCCGAGCAGACCGAAGGGCTCGACCGCTTCATCGAGGAACTCGCCCAGTACGGCGTCCTGGTCACGGCCAACTACGTGTTCATCCCATGCGAGGAGCAGGTCGCCGCCTAAGGGCCGCGCCGCCCACCCTCCCAAGCGAATTCCGATCAGGAAGAAGCCGCAGATGCATGAGAACACGCTCAATCATCCCAGAGCAGTTCTGAAAGCTGGGTTCTCCAACTACCATATCCAAAATTGATCGGCACTCAATCCGCGATGGGCTTGACCTAGCGCATTCCAGGACAACACTTGCTGTGTGTCATCAACTTCAGGGATTTGATCATGCGCCTTGCGATCGGGATCGGAATTTGCCTCATTGCTCTCACGGCTCAAGCACAAGCTCAGTCCGGCCCGTCGGCCTCTGACAGTGCCAACCTATCTCGAGCAGATATCCGAGAATTGATTGATGCAACAAAGGCCGCCGCGAAGGCTTCGCGGGAGAACGTGGACTACAACCGGGTCGTGCCCGACATTCTGACCCAAATCCTGGCAAAATTGGATAAGATCGAGGACAAACTCGATAAGGTTGAGGCCACGATTAAGCGAACTCAACCGACTCGCGTCAACGCTCGATAGGATAGGGACAAGGCCGGATCATCTAGTGAGATCCGCCTCCCGCACCTGATTTACCCCGCCCCCAACAATGGCGGTTTCGCTCCGGGCCAGCGGCCAGCTGACCGGGAGCACGGCTTCAGATCCCAGGCAGTGGCGCTCATATCGATGGGCCCTAAGGGAGCTCGCTCTGAGCGTCTGGACACAATAACATGCTCCATATTGCCGCCGCGACCCGTGGCGGCAGCATCTCCAATGCCATTCCCGCTTCGCTCGTTTTCCCGAACGATCCACCGGAGCGGGATGCCGCGGCGCAGATCTACGCCATGAACATTTACCCGATGGGCGAATTAGACAACCTGCCGATCAGGCGAGTGGTTGGAGAAGACCCCTCGCCTTTTCATTTCCGCTGAGTTGAGCATTCTTCAGCGAAGGTCTGCATCTCTGTAAGCCTTAATTGGCCGAGAGTGACAATTCAAAACCCCAGGAAATTCTTATGACCGACGCTGTATTCAAGCCAGCGGTGGAATACCCGCTGCGCGCCTTCTTGGATCTGTCCACCGCACATCTCCGGCCCGAGACGATCACCCATCTGAACACGCTCGACAACGACGAGCTTCCGTTCTCGGGCGGCGTCACCCAGCACGGTTGGCTCATCTACGCCCCACACGAAGCTGACCTCAAGGCTTATCCGAAGTGCCCGCTCGAAATTGTCGAAGCGATGAAGAAGGCCCGTGAACTCGGCGCCGACTATGTCCTCTACGACAACGAGGCAGATCCGGACCCGAACGTACTTCCGGTCTTCGAGCATTAATCCCGCCCCGATCGACCAAAGCATTCCAGTCAAGAAGGAAAGAAAGGTTTCGAGAACACATCACGGGTCGGTCCGATAACCCGCTCCTGACGTTGCGGGCGAAACTCCACGGCCGCCTCGGCCCACAAGGGCGCGAAATCGTCCGCGAGAAAGCCGCTCAGACGATGTTCAGCGCCCGGGGACTGACGGCTGACAATCCTTGGGCTGAGTTTCAACATGAAGGATTCAAATTCCGGGTCAGGCAGGACGGTGATGGTCTGATGGTTGAGTTGACCGGAGAACCGACTCTAGACGAGGCCCTCAACGCTCGCGGCCTCTCCCACAAGCGCGATGCCCTCACCAGTGCGGATGGACGCCATACGATCAAGGATGAGGCGGGCACGATCATTGGCAGGTTTACCGCAACCGAGGCTTGGGTCGAGGTCATCAATGACACGAAGCGCCCGCTTCCGGATTTCGATCCGTCCAAGGTCAGGATTGAGCGCCATCGCATGAGTGTCACTCAGGGCGAGACGTCCGTGTTCTACGAGGAACGTCTGCTCAACCGCTACGGCGACAAGATTGTCATACTTGAAAGGGACGCCACTGCACCCGCCGGCGCCAAGGTCATCGGTGGCTATCACGGATATGGCGACGACGAATGGATCGATGTGGCTCGCCGCGTGGTCACCCGAGGCTCCTGGTAGGGGCTTCAGCTCATGCCCCGAAACACTCTAGGCGCCCGCCAGATGGCGTTCGACTTCGACGCATTGTTTGCTCCGCATCCAACGATGCCTGAGGCTGTTAAAGAAGCCGTCAAGGACGCAGTGTTCTCCTACAGGAACCCTGTCAAAGCTCCTTCCGGAGATACCGAGACAAAGCCGTGGGCTGACCGCCCAGAGGCTGTCGAGGATAAGACCCGTTGCATCCTCGAGATCGATGGCATTCGGGCGATCTGCACGCCGGATCGCTGGATGTGCTTCTACGCTATCGATCCGGGCAAGCCCTTCATCAGCGAGACCGGATTCATGTCGGGTTGCTCCAGCCGAAAGGGATCGTCCGAGGAAACCTTCATGGCGCTGCTTACGGAGCGCAGGAAACAGCACAAGGGTAAGCTGCCGATCCCGGCGACCACCTACCGGCTCCCCGAGCCAGGCGAGGACGGCCCGCAGCCAGCCACTGGTGCGCTTCTCGCGATGAAGAAACTCAAGACCGATCCCTACAATGCAGCCCTCATCATCGAAGGGAACGGTCAATGGAGCGATGGCACCTGTTCCGATCATGGCAAGCCTGAAGGTCTGAAGGAGCGCACCAAAGGCATGGTGCCCGACGGCTTTGACGTCGAAGTCGATGCCAAGGGCCATGGCTTCGCCCTCATTGCTCCGAACGGCCGCAGATGGCCAGAGGACGGGTCGTTCTTCCCTGCCCTGCATAACATCCGGTGCGCCGTCACACGGCAGGCCCGTGATGATGCCGAAACCGGCGCTCCCTTCTTCTTCGAACCCCTTCCGCAAGCTGCTTGAACAACAGGTCATCCATGCCGACAGACACCGTACTCAGCCTCGAAGCGTCCCTTCCCAAGACCGGCGACCAGATCACGGATCAAGCCGACGGGCTTACGATCCTCATCAAGCGTCAGGACGAGGGCGTCAGCGTCTATACCTATGGCGCCGGGCAGGAAGCGTTCAAGGAAGACTGGACCCTCTTCACTGAAGGGCAGACGGACGCGAGCTCCTATGAGGCTGCGGCCCAGGCTGCGGGATGGTCACTGCTCTCGGCCCAAGACGATCACGATGAGGCCTTTGTTCTGCAGGTCGAAGGTCAGGATGATCGTATCGAGCGCTACGGCGGCTGGGAGGAACTCTGCCTGAGCGAAGGCATCGAGGTGACCCCAGCGCCAGCAAAGCCCGAGGCAGGCCCTACGCCCGCGACGGCCCCCAGTGCGGACTGGAGCGCTCTGCCCGATCTGCACCAGGCCGAGAAGGAAGGATGGCGCATTTCGGAATGCAACGAGGAGACCGAGACAGCCCGGCTCGAGCGCGACGATGGCATGGGCGTGTTCGCCGGCGATGCCGAGGCCTGGACCCATGTCTTCAGCAAGGCCCAGGGAGGCAGTCCCTATCACCAATCGATCCTGAACTGGCTCAGGGACAATGCGCCCGTCGAGTTCCAGCGGATTAGCGTTCATCAGGAGGCACAGCAGGACAAAACCACCTGGGCGATTGTCAACGATGCCGGTGAGTTCTGGTCCAACGACGATGGCTGGGTCGATCAGGAGTCGAAAACCCTATTCTACGCCCACGAGAAGCTCACCGTGAACCTGCCGATGGGCGGCCAGTGGGCCCTGGTCGGGTAAAGCAACCTCTCTTTTCATTGCCTGCTAAACAATACCCCCTATGAGGCGCGGGCTGCGGCAGAATTCAAACTATTTGAGCTCCTCGGCAAAGTCTGTTCCCCTATAATCAAGTACATGGCTGGGATGATATTCCGACGCCAAGGGGGGCTTATGGGGGCGAAGAGAACAGAATGGCCGGTTGAACGGGATGTCGATCCCGCCGCCAATGAGAATACAAGGCGGCAACGGCCTACGCTGTCGGTGCAGGAAGCACTTGTTCTCCGGCTTTTAGCGGCGGGGGTCCCGACCAGTGACATCGCAGCGCGGCTCGCGGTCGACGAGCCTGAGGTCAAGCAGCACATCAAAGGCTTACTTCTCAAAGCCAGGGCTCAGACCAAGCCTCGTCTGGTGAGCACCCCAGCTAACGGCTGATCTAAGCCAATGCCGCCTCACTGGGGATTGCGCTTCACCACCCGCTCGATCATCTCGATCATCTCCGGCAGCCGATAAGGCTTCGGCAGAAACGGAACACCCGCAGACGCACACATCCCGTGACAGGCGCGGGGGCGGCCGGACGTAAAGACAACCGACAGAAGCGGTTGGAGCGTCAAAGCTGATGCCGCCAGCTCAAACCCGTCCCGGCCGCCGAGATTGATGTCGGTAAAGAGGACGTCCACGGAAACATCGGCCAAGATCATCTCGGCTTCCTCGGCACTCGCAGCGGTAAGTACCTCGAAGCCGGCCTCGGTCAGGGCTTCAGCCGCAATCTCGCCGATGATCAACTCATCTTCGACCACGAGAACGCGCTGACGCAGATTCTTTGGAAGGCGAGCTGTAGCCGGGGCTGGGCGGCTCCAAGAGGACAGGATCGGTGTCATGTACGCAACCTCACTGAGCTAGTCCGCTTGGTTAACGACGCGCCTGCCCAGCGGTTCGGCTCCCGGGCCGACGAGTGGCCGGTATGGTAAGTAAAGGGTTATCGAGCTCGTTCGAGCCGACCAAGAGGGCTGTCGTCGAGAGACGACGGCCCTTTTTGCTTGGCGCACTCCCACTCCGGAAAACCCCAGAAACATCAATCGAGGACACCTGAAATGACCCAGGAATTGCATGAGGCCCTCGGGTTCAAGAAAGACAACGTGGTTCAAATGCTGGTCGAAACCAGCGGCTTGGACCCCGATGACAACGAACTCACGTTCCCGGTCGGCGCCGTGGCGATCATTGATCGCATTGAGCGCCTCGAGGGATCTCAAGGGATCGCACTGACCCTCGCCATCGAGGGCAAGATCGTCAACGTGTTCGACGAGGGCGATGGGCTTCCGGCCAGGAAGTTCTTTGAGCCGGTCCTCACGGAACGAGACGACACCAAGCGCCCTCTCACGCTCACTGACGTGAAGGGTGCCGACACCTACACCCATGCTGCCTTCGTACACGGCGAGGATTCGGAAGGCGACCATGAGGTTGGCGATCTTCAGGACCTGTTCCGCGCCGCATGGGACCTCATGACGGAAGAGCAGAAGGTCGGATTCCTCTTCACGGATCAGGCCAAAGCCGTTCTGCCCGCTGCCCACATCCTCACCGAGTGATCCAACCTCAATCCACTTAGAAGAGGGAAATCATGAACCGCGCTCGCCCGACCCGGGCCCAAATCAAGTCCATGCACCAGCTCTTTCAACGCTCTCCAGATGGCAGTCCGAATTATCGGGCTTTCCGGAAGAGATTCCAGCTCCTGTCATTCGACAGCGTCTTCGGCGGAACCTGGCACGGGATGTTCATCGGCATCGAAACCGACGGCTACCGGCACTCGTGAACAATGCTGGGGAGGCCTGATGGAAGAGTGTCGCAGAGCCTTGGATCGATGATGAATTCGCGGCATCAAATCACCATATCTCAGGCTCCCCATAGCGCCCGGAAACCGGGCAAGGACATCCCTTAGGTTCACACATGAGCGATCTCTTCCAGACGGCCACGGCGCGTAACCGCCCCAAGCCCCTTGCCGCTCAGATACGGCCAACCCGCCTCGATGACATCGTTGGTCAGCGCCATCTCCTTGCCCCCGGCACGGTGCTCCGGAACATCGTGTCCTCCGGGCGTGTGGGCGCATTGCTGTTCTGGGGGCCTCCAGGCACGGGCAAGACGACGATTGCGAGATCCATCGGCCAGGAGATCGGGAAAGAGTTTCGGGAACTCCACCCCGCGCACAACAACGTCTCCGACATCAAGGAACTCGGCCGGGAATCGCAGGTTCGCGACCTCCTGGTCTTTGCCGATGAGGTGCATCGCTTCAGCAGCAGCCAAAGCGACTATCTTCTCGGCCTCGTCGAGGACGGCGTCTTTGACCTGATTGGCGCGACGACGGGCAATCCGAGTTTCGTCCTCACCCCTGCCCTCGTGTCACGCATGACTGTCTTCCGGCTTGAGCCGCTGACCGTCAACGACATGAAGGACGTCGTCACTCGCGCCGTGGCCCACTTCGAGGAGAAAGGAATTTCGGTCAACGTCGATGAAGCAGCTCTAGCACAGCTCACAGCTCACGCGGGTGGAGATGCCAGACGCGTTCTCACGGCGATGGACCGGCTTACGGCCCATGCCACCGCGGGCTCAATGCTGACGATTACTGGGGAGATGGTCGCAGACCTGTTTCAGGCGTCGCCGGTTCTGTATGATCGGAATGCCGATCAACACTACGACTCGATCAGCGCCTTCATCAAGTCAATGCGAGGGTCTGACCCCGACGCGACGCTCTACTGGCTGGCTAAATTAATTCATGCCGGCGAAGACCCGAGATTCATCGCTCGGCGGATCATGATCCATGCCTCTGAGGATGTCGGCCTCGCGGATAACACCGCCCTTCAGACGGCTGTCGCGGCGCTGCATGCCGTGCAGCATATCGGCTATCCTGAGGCCCAGATTGTCTTGGCGCATGCAGCTCTGCATATCTGCCGGGCTCCAAAATCGAACTCGGTCTGCCGCGGGATTGGACAGGCTATGGCCTACGCCCAGTCCGCTCCGCCAATCCCAGTTCCGCTGCATCTGCGCGATACCCACTATGCCAGCGCCAAATCCTTGCATGGCTATGGCGGGTACATCTTTCCGCATGACGACGCGAGAGGCTGGGTGGAGCAGGAATATGCCCCAGGCATCACACCTGGCCAGTTCTATCAAAGCGACAGCCGGGGCCCGAATACCTTTGAGGGCCGAGCGGACCAGTTCTGGGCGGAAGTGACCGGCCGGGAGCAATCGCGGCATCCGAAGAAAAGTTAATATTGATTTTGCCACGTTGTTGCCACGGTTACCTTGCCCAACTAGCCTCCTTCGCGTGATCGATCGGTCACCGGAGGGCGGAGCAGGACGCTCCGCCTGAGGGAACTACAAGGGACTAGAGACGAGAATGGCGACTGGGACGGTTAAGTGGTTTAACGAAACCAAGGGTTACGGCTTCATCCAGCCGGACAATGGCGGCAAGGACGTATTCGTCCATATTTCAGCCGTGGAGCGCGCAGGCCTCCGCGGTCTGAAGGACGGCCAGAAGATCTCCTACGAGATCGAGCAGGACCGCCGGACGGGCAAAGAGTCTGCCGCCAACCTGCAGGAGGTCTAAGACCTCTCACTTTCGCGGATCGACCCGCCTTCACAACGAGCCGCTCCATTGTGGGGCGGCTTTTTTTGTTGTGCCTGCCAAATCGGAGAACCCCATGACAGAGACATCGCCCCCTGCCTTTCTCCGCGACGAGCGCTTCATCCGCGGGCACGGAAAGGTCTTCGTGATGTTTATGGGGCGTGATGGCTACTCGGCGGAGATGTCGACGGAAGAGTTCCCTCGCCTGCGGGAAGCCGTCAAACTCGATGCCTGCCCGAAGGTGTATCTGCGCCTTCAACGGACCAGATCGCGCTTTGCGCTCGACCGGCGCAAGAAAATGGACATTGTGGAGATCTATCATAAGGCCGGAGAACACGCTTACTACGGCTACTGCCTTGCCCTTGGCATCAAGCCTGAGTGATTGGACCTGCCGACTTCGCAGCGCTACCAATCAGCGGGTGTGAGTGATCAAAGACTAACACCCCTGTACGAACCGCTTGTAAGGAGATGCAGTGACCTCTCGCCTTATGCAGATCCTGGATCGTGACGCCGCGATCATGAGAGAGAAGATGGCTGAAGTGATGCCGGCCACTGATGCCGAGTCTCAACGAGCCAGAGAGTTAATGATCCTGCTCCATACCGGGCTCTTCGTCATTCAGCGGGACGAGACCAGCACGGCAGAAGGGTTGCGAGCCTTCGCCGGTCAAATTCTCGATCGGACGCGGATCACCAGGCAGTAGCAGCCGAAATAATCCTGTGAGTTTCAGTCCGCGGAAGTCTTTGCGAGGCAGCTGGTAACCCCAGTCGGCTACCCAATCTCTTGCAGTCACATAGGAACCCGCCGACTGCCGGATAAGGGAATGTTTCGCTACCTCTGGAGACACAAGGCGTTCAGCGCCGTTCTGCTCTTCCTCCTCGGTATCGGCTGGTATATCCAGCCGGTTGCCGCCTGGATCGGGCTGGCCCTGCTACTGTTCCTGCGCCTCACCAAAATCCATTCGGTCCTGCTGATCTATGACCTGACGGACCGGGCGGCACTGACACATGTCAGGACGCTAGCGACGAAACGCGCCCATATGCTCTCACCTGACGAATATGGGAATGTCTCTGAGGAGGGGTGGGATAAGCACCTCAACAGCTTCATCAAGAAGACGCTCGTGCCGGAATTCCAGCGCAGGAGGATCGATCATCTCCTGGCCAAGGATTCGAAGCGGTACGCGGCTCGCTTGAGGACCCGGATCAACCGGATCATCGATCGACACCAGCCACCCGAGTCGACGGTTGTGCTCGACGACACAATGACCGGCAGGGAATTTGAGCTCTACTGCCGGGATGTCCTACAGGAGGCCGGATGGCGTGCTGCGCTCACCCCCGGATCAGGCGACCAGGGAGCTGACATCATTGCCGAGAAGGAAGACCGGCGGGTTGTGATCCAGTGCAAGTTCTACAACGGCACCGTCGGCAACAAGGCGGTTCAGGAAGCCTATGCCGCAGCCGCCTTTCAGGATGCACCCTACGCAGTGGTTGTCACCAACTCGGTCTTCACCAAGTCGGCTCACCAGCTCGCGCACAAGAACGGCGTGCTGCTGATGCACCACACCGATCTGCCGCGGCTTGAGCTGATTGTCGCCAGCGGCGCTGGGTCTAGCTGATACAAGATTCCATTTAGTCGTCGGAGACTTTGAGGAAGTCGTCGATCGACAACTGTGCAGGACTGGCCGACTTCGCTCTCGGCTTTTTCGGCGCTTCTTCGACACCTGCGGCCACCGGCTGCTTGCGCGGGATCGGTGTATCCTCCGACTGCATGCGCTTCATCCGGGCTTTCGCCTTATCTCGCGCCTGAGCCTCCTCGGACTGCGAATCCTCAGTGAGCCACTTTCCGCGCTTGATCACCTCGTTCACTCGACCCTGGTTGATCCCAAGCTGGAACGCGATCTCCTGCTGGGTCATGTCGGTGGTGCTATGAAGCTCGAGGATCTTGCGGGCGAGCTCTGGCGTCATTTTGCGCCCTGAGACGCGACGGGCCGGAGCGATCGACCGGGTCTTCTTCTCCTCCTTGCGCATCTTCTCCAGGATAGCCAAGGCCATATTCATGCCTTGGGCGCGCAGGGCTTCTTCAAATTGCTTCAGCGTAGCCAAAAGAGAGACTCCTGAACTCCTGCCCCGATGCACTCACCGGTTCAGACAAACTTTTGAACGACGAAGAGGTGATGAGCGTCCTACCAGCCCCGCACGGCTATTGGACATGTCTGCCGAATTAAGCCGACCCGAAATAGAATGAGTCCGTGATTCGAGTTTTTCAAGCTCGGCTATTCTAATTGGTTGTTGATTTGTTCCATCTTCGCCGTTCCCCACGATGAGCGGGCGGGCTTGCTCAACCTATAGTCGGTACAAACCCCGTATTTGGCGATACCCGCTGCTCACGGCACAGCCACCGATGGCTTTGCATCCTCCTGCGAAGGGCAATTAGCCTCTGAGAACAGGTCTCTTATTTCAGGGGCGGGTTCACGGCGCCTTAGATCAGGCGCTCACCGGATCGCCGTTCACACGATCCTTCAGCTTATGGGATGGGGTGAAGGTGACAACGCGGCGAGGTTCGATTGGGACCTCAACCCCCGTCTTCGGATTTCGACCGGTTCTCTCGGCTTTCTCCCGAACCACGAAATTCCCGAAGCCGGAGAGTTTCACGTTCTCGCCGCGCTCCAAGGTATCGCAAATCTCGGCCAACACTTGCTCCGAGAGCGCCACCGCTTCGTGGCGGGTCAAACCAACAGCCTCGACGACGGCCTGGGCCAGATCCACTCGGGTCACGTTCCTGCTGGTCATCAGATCATCCACCGTACAAAGGGGGCCCTCACGAGCGGCATGGCCTACGGGGGATATGTCTCCTCAAGCTTGAGCACAAGAGCTTTCAGATGCTCCGGCATGTCGGCAGCGAGCACATCATCGTACAGGCTCTTTAGGGAATGCCCGATGAAGAAGACCACCTGCTCCTGGGAAAAGTTCAAGCTGCTGGGGAGGTCACGCGACCAATCCCGAGTGTCATTCTGCTGCATGGCATAATTCTCAAGGCTGTGCCCTGCATTGCCCCTGATTAACCTATGTGAAGAGGCAACTCACGCTCGTGTGATGGGTTTCAGCGGGGCCGTATCGCCCGGAACACGCCTGCAAAAGCTCAGCTGGAGGCCTTTGGACCTTACCTTAAAAGCGTAGCAAGAGCGAAGCTGACGCTCGCCATACTCGCCAGGAACCATGGCCACTAAGCTGGCAAAGGCCTGTCGCTGCGTCCCGTCATCACTGCTACCTGTCTCTTCATTGGGCCCAGTCTGGCTAACGGCCAAGCCGGTCGCCTTGATCCACCCCAGCAAAACCGATCGGCTCGATAGCTGGCAATAACCCTTTCGTCGCGGACCCGGTCTCAAGCCGGTGAAACCATCCGCCAGGTCCGCCGTTACTCGGGCGAGGACACATCCTCCTCACTTCAAGGAAGCCTCCTCACCTCCACGGCAACGGCGGGTGGGGAGGCTTTTCTGTTCATTCTGGTTGGTTAGGGGCCTTTGGCCGCAACGCCTTCAGGGCCTAGGCATGCCATAGGTTCCCATCTTGGCCTGAAAGATGGTTACACCCCTGATGAGCAGCCTCTATCACTACCCCGCCATGTCGGCCCTCAATGAGGAGACAGAGCCGGACCGCGTCTTCCGGCTCCACGAGGCCTTCGGGGTGATGTGTGCCATTGCCCGAATGATCTGGCGTGAGGAAACGGGCTACGACGCCAGCTCAGCTGCCTCACCCACGGTTCGCTGGGACGGCTCGGTCATCGCGCTGCGTGACATCCGAGGCCACCTGGAGGTGATCTGGGCTTCCGCCGCCCACCAGGAACGCTATGGAGCGCTGGCCGAACTCGCCTGGGAGGCGATGTCCGAACCACGGACCCACGTATCCCATCACCTCCCCAGTTGACCGGCAAGCGCTTCTTAGAACGGGTAGTCGGTTTCTTCAGGGATGCGGACGTCCCCTAGCGCCGACCTCCGGACCACCCCAACAGTCCCATCGGGCTCGCGCGTAAACTGAACGCCGTGCTGCTCAAAGGCTTGCACAACCGCGTCCACGCTGGTGCGCCGGACCGAAAGCTCTCCGGAAATCTCCATCTGCTTTACCGAGGCCGGGGAGATGCTGGCCGCCTGCGAGTTCTCGGATTGACCAATTCAGCGGCCCACGGGCTGCCCGGATCTGAGCGCTCGTCGGCAGAATCCATGTCTCGAAGTCGAGAGATTGATCGGTCGTACCAGACGCATGGAATTGGGTCTCAACGTGACCCGAGACGTCCAGGTGGTGCAGCCAGATCTCGTCGACCACCAACCGGCTGAGACCACGAAGCAACGATGTCTGATGGGGGCTGAACTCGCGTGGCCTCACGTCCGTAATACAGAAGGCACCCAGCCGGATGCCCGGCCGGATCGTCAGTGGGGCGCCAGCATAGAATCTGATGAACGGTGGGCCCGACACATGGGGGTTTTTGATGAATGTCTGGTCTGCCCATGCGTCAGGCACCACGAAGACCTCATCGTGCAAGATCGTGTAGTTGCAGAAAGCGTGATCTCGAGGCACCTCCGTTGCATCACTTCCACCGAACCGCGCCTTCAAGAAGTACCGATGAGTGTCGGCCAGCGTCACATGAACCATCGGAACGTCGAACAACCGCTGTGCAATCCTGCAGATCCGATCGATAGCCGGCGATGTAGGCGTGTCGAGGATCTGAAGTTGATGAAGGGCGGCGAGGCGCTCGTCTTCGTTGGACGGCAGCGGAAAATGCATTCTTAAAAGGGGCCTCTAACAGCACAATAGAAGGGATTTCCTAAGGTCAGTCAGAAGCTTTGCAGCAGAGGAATTAAAGCCTAAATCTGACCGCATGCCTGACGGGTCGCATATTAAGATTGCGATAGGAACCCCTACGCGAGCTCTATTCCCGTTTTCTGTTGCCGTAGTCTTTCACAATTCTGAGAGGTCAGACATCTGGACCTAAAGCTTTTGGAGCCTCCAGGCCACGTTCTCAAACTCCATCGAGCGGAACCTTGACCGTAAGGCTACGTTCTCTTTCGAGGAGCGTCAGGAGCTCACATGCAGGCCTTTGAATTTCATAAAGTTGCACGACTGAGCTTGGCTGCACTTGTGCTCAGTGGATCGTCTCTGGTGATTACCGCGGCTGCCATCGCGGCAGATCTCCCTCCATACTACGAGGATCAACAGGCGGTTCTGGAGCGTCCACCAGTCCGGCGCAGGCTTGGGGTTGAGGAGACCTATATCGCCCCACCGGTCGAGCACAGGGTCATTGGCCGGCGGGTGATCGAGCAAGGCTTCGTTGGTGGCTATGAAGGGCCAGCCCTGGTGCCGCAGCGACCTCTGCCGATTGTGCCTCTGGAGTATAGCGATGGTTATGAGGGGCCTGCCTTGGTCCCTCCCCGGAACCTCCCGATCGTCTCTGGGCAGCCGCTCCTGCCTCCACCCGTATACCGGGAGAGAGTTGTCGGCATCTCTGCGCCGGTAGAGGAGTGCCGCGTTGTCGTCCGAAAACGGATCGACGCCTATGGCGATGTAACAACTCGCAGAACCAGAATCTGCGACTAACCCCTGATCACCGCAGCCATAAATCTTATCGACCTCCTGGCTCCCGCAGAGAGATGCCCGCCGGCACCTTCAGCTCGCCGTCGTCCTGATCCAAGTCGATGAAATGGTTATTCCAGGGGATGACCAAACCGTCCCCGATCTTTGGCAGCTTGGACAGGGAGGTGCAGGTAATGCCCGAGCGCTCTCCCAACGAGGTCTCGGTGCCGGTGAGCCGCGCATTTGCCTGCCCAGGGCCTGAGAGGCTCCCGTCAATTCGGATGCTCTGGTCGGGAAACGACCAGGTGAAACGCTGGCCTGTCTGCTCCACCAGCCCGACCATTCGCCCGGTTTGGTGTGCGAGGCATCGAAAAATGTAGGGGCTTACCTCGTTGTTCTCGAATTCCCCTCCCCCGACGCCACCCCCGGATAGAAGGTAATCACGAACTGAGATCGGTCGGAAGCGCGGGTGCATTGCCAGAGCGAGCCCGCAAGGCTCAGGCCATCCGCGATGACTGCTGGGGACGCCAGGACAATCCCGATCATGGCGAGCAGAAAGCGTCTCATAGGCTGTCTCCGATCAAGGACGGAGCAGCACCGTAGGCGGAGTCCCTTACGAAAACTTATCAGCCGGTGGGATTGGAGCGATCGGCGTTGCCACCGCTGCTTTCAAGGAAGCACACCAGGGCAAAGACACTGACCACTGCCGCCAGTTCTGCACCAGACAGAAGCCAGGAGGGAGCACTCGCCCGCAGCGGCCCGATGGCCACCGCCGAGAGGAGGAAAGTAATAACTGTGCTCCACATCAACATGGGAAACCGCCCCTTAGAACGGGGTGAAGCCTTAACCCATTGAAGATGAACAGCCAATGAGCACCTCGTGGCATAACTAAGGAAAGCTTAGACGACCCAACGCAGGAGCGATCCTCACAAGGCTCAATCTTCACCTTTGCCCAATAGATAGTGGATCGCCGCCATTACACTTCGGCCCGGATTTCGTGGTCTGCCATGATCTCCTCGAAGGGCTCGGGTCTGTGGATCGCATAACCCTGGGCGAACGTGATCCCCATGGACGAGACCAATTCTAAGGTCGCTTGGTCCTCGACGAACTCGGCAACCGTCTGTGCCCCGAGTTCTTTGGCAATCTGGTGAATGGATTTGACGATGTAGCGATCCACCGCGTTCGTCGTCATGTTGTGAACGAAGCTCCCGTCGATTTTGACGATATCGACCGGGAACTGGCGCAGGTAGTTGAACGAACTCAGGCCTACGCCGAAATCATCCAGCGCAATCTGGCATCCGATTTCTCGTAGCTTGCTGACTGTCTTCGCGGCCACGGCCATATTGCTGACCACGGTGGTTTCCGTGATCTCGAATGCAAGGATCTCGGGCGCGATTCCGGAAATCTCAAGGATCTCGCGCACGTAGGCCACGAACGAAGCATCACCGATTGAGGCTGCCGACAGGTTGAGGTGGATCTGGGGATGCTGGTCAAGGCCCCCTGCCCGTCCAAGAAAGGTCAGCGCTTCCCGGACCACCCAACGGTCGATAGCGCCAATGAGATCATACCGTTCCGCCGCCGGAACAAACACAGACGGCGGGATGATCGTCCCATCCCTGTCCAGCATCCGCACCAGGACCTCATACCGCTGCTGGGTCGGATCCGCGCACGCAACAATCCTTTGAGCAAACAGCCGGAGCCGACCCTCGTCTATGGCCAGTTTAATCCCGGCAGCGACCGCAATCTCGCGGTGGCGATCAACCGCTTCGCTCTGCTCGGGTCTGTAGATGCTGACCCGGTTCCGTCCTGCCATCTTGGCCGTCAGGCAGGCAACATCCGCCTGAGCGAGGACCGCGCTTGGGGAGCGGGTGCTCGGCGTGATCTCGGTTACCCCGATGCTCGCGCCGACACTATAGCTGCGATCGTCCCAGGGGAACTGGATCGCACCGAGCGCGGTATTGAGCTCCTCGAGGATCAGTGTCGCATCATCGAGCGAGCACCCGAGCAGGATGATGCCAAACTCATCTCCACCGAGCCGGCCAATCACATCGCCATCGCGCAGGTAACTCGGTAAGGCCCCTGCCACCCCTCGCAACAGGGCGTCGCCGGCGACATGACCGGCGGAATCGTTGATGATCTTCAGCCGGTCGAGATCGACAAAGGCCAGGGCATGCTTGATGCCGGTATCACGGCTTTCCGCCAGAGCCTCTTCAAGCCTCTGCTCGAAGGCTGATCGATTCAGAAGGCCGGTCAGTTCGTCATGGGTCGCATTATATCTGAGCCGCTCCTCGGCTTCTCGCCGGGCCGTGATATCCTGGAATTGCACGATCATGTAGGCGGGCTTACCTGCCTCGTCCCGCAGGAGAGAGGCAGACCTGAGGACCCAAACTTCCACCCCATCCTTGCGCACCAAGCGCCGTTCGCTTTCCGCGAAGGCGATCTCTCCTCGCAAGAGCGGGCCATCATCTGGTGGATCGTCATCCGGAGGCGTCAGGTCGGCCGCCGTCTTCGACAGCATCTCCCTTTCGGAAAACCCGAACAGCCGGCAGAAGGCCGGGTTTACCTTGAACACGGTTCCGTCGAGGTGCAGAAGCGCCGTCCCGATGCCTGCGCCCTTCATGGCTCCTCGGAAGAGCGCTTCGTTGTGCAAGGCCTCCTGGTGCGCCGCTCGCCGCCAGCGGAATTCCCGGCGCAGGCTCAGAGCCAGGGCGATCATGGCCCCGGTCAGGACCAGCACAATGCCGCCGATCGTCAGAGCTCGGCTTCGCCAGGCGGCATAGACATCCTGCAGGGAGCGTCCTACGCTGATGGTAAGCGGGTAATCCCCGATCTGGGTGAAGGTGTACAGCCGCGGAATACCATCGAGTGGAGACGTGGTCGCCTCGTACGACCCTGAGCGCTCCTGCGGATAGTAACGATAGAGCTCCGCCCCACTGACGTCCGTGCCGAGATGCTTTTCGTTCAACGGCTGCCGCACGAGCAGCCTCTTGTCCGCGCGCATGAGCGACATGGAGCCATTCGGTCCCAGGTCCATTCTGCCGAACAGATCGGTGAAGTAGTCCAAGCCCAGGCCGACATACGCAATCCCAGCGAACCGGCCATCCGGGTGAGAAAGCCGCCGACTGAACACAATACCCCATCCAAGGCCAACCGGGCTCTTGATCGGTAGCGAAACGTAGAGCCCCACATCCGGGCGATCACGGTGGACGGTAAAATACTGTTGTTTAGAGAGGTTGATGATGTTCGGGTCCGTGAAACGAGAGTGATATCTCAGCTTTCCGGTTTCATCGACGACGGCAATGGCGGCGAGATATTGCGCCGTCGCAACCTGGTCGAACAGCAACTGGCGCTGAAGGTCAGAACCCAGTTCGGTGAAGCCCGGCTGAGTGACCCGATCTATAACCTTCTGGATCGTCAGATCGATGATCTCGATGTTGCGGGAGATATCTCGGCTCACCGATGCAACAAGATTGCTTGACGCTGCCTTGGCTTGGTCGGACGCGTTCCCCCGTTCATCGTAGACGAGGGCCACGCAAAACAGGTTGAAGACCGCAGCCAGAACCAGAACGTTCAGGACCGGACTGCGAGTAAGCAGGTTCTTACACCAGGAAATGGAGGTCACGAGGCAATATCTTGGACAGGGGCATCGGGCGGGACTTCAACGAAATCTGTGCATCACAGGCCACAATCGGCCCTGATCGAAATAAGCCAGAGAAGCCTCTGGAAATCCATTGGACAAAGGAAATGGGGTAAATGATCGCGCCCGGATCGGAAGCGGTGACAGCCTAGGCGCACGTCGTGTTGTAAAACTCGTCCCGAGGCACGTTGAGCCGCCCTTATACGATGCCCCATGCTCGGTAACGGGTTCGGCCGGTCAGTTCCCGTGGGAGAGCCCCACCCAGTTGATGCAGCATGAGGTCCACTGCCTTTGGGGTGACCTTCAGCAATTTCGCGCCGAGTGGCATGGTCACCAATGGGCGGGACAGGAACAGATCGACCAGTTCCGGCAGCTTCGAGTTCGAGCGAGTCTTGGCTGTGACCCGCCCCATCAATTCTTTGGCCAGAATTAGCCTCTCCAGATCCTTGTTCGCGATCTCGAGTGCCTCCTCGACGACACTGCAAAAGCCGTCGAGTTTCTCCTTGGCCCCTTCCCTGCCCTGTGGACGGAACCTCGACTTCTTGAAGCCGGCGGCCAGTGGCAAGAGATGGGTCGTGAGCCCTCGCGCTCTCAGGATAGAGGCGGCCATTGTCAGCCCGAGCCACGGCAAGCGGGTATAGAGGTTAAGATCGAGCCAGGCATTCCAAGCCACCGCCGCGGCGGCAATGGCCGGCCAGTGGGAAGTCCGTTTGACGAGATCGAGCCACAAGTCCTCGGCTTCGGCCTCGTCCTGATCCGGGTCATAAACCAGGTGCGACCGGCTCTTCGGCAGCGGAGTTTCACCCGCCAGGACCCTGGTGGTGCGATCCAACACGGCGTCGATTTCAGCGAAATGCGCCTGCCAGGGGTCGGCATCATTGGCAAAGGCCGGGTAAGCCTCGTCATCATCCGGATCAGGCCGCTTACGTTTCGATGCCGTTGCTTCCAAGCCGATCCCGCCAACACCCCTTAGGGCCGCGAGCCCGTCGAAAGACACTGGCCAAGGGGCTTTGCGGGCCATTGCCGTCCGTCGAGATTTGAGAGCCGCGGCCGCCCGGGTGAGTTCATGGGTCGGGCTCCGAACATCCATTCCGGCGTCATGCAGGACGAGATCGCCGACGTCGACCAGATGGCCATCGAGCATGAGCGCTCGGACGGCTTCGGTCATATCGCAACGGGATTGCCACCCCGCCGAAAGGCCGGAAGCCTCCAACCGGGCATCGAAGCGGAGAATGGCAATCGTGAGCTGCTCCAGACGACCCGCAATTGTCTCCCACGGTAATTCGGGAATGGCGATCGCGGACCGTTCCGGTCCTTCGTCGGTCAAACTCAAGCGCACCAGCAGCCCCGGTAAGCGGGGCAGATTGGGAGGCGAAGGCCCGAACCGTCATGCGGATAAGATTCGAGACGGAGCGACGTTCTACCGGCCGCGCCACTCCGCTCAACCTGCCCTTCGTTTGGCCAAAATCATCGCCAGGGGATTGGGCTTTGCGTCACCGACCCGGTGGAGCGTGTTCCTGTCCTGATGAGCAAAAGGCGCGTCCCGGCCATGCACCAGCAGCTCGGTATCAGTCACGTAGCTCCAGCTTCCATCTGGGTGGAAGGTGATCGTGATCTTGTAAGTGTCCGTGCGGAACGCCTGCTCCAGAAAGGTTGTCGAGCAAATGCCATATTCGGTTTGCCCGCGGGTTGCCGTTACAATTATCTCGTCCGCGTCGGCTGTCGCCTTGCCCGCCGCGATGGCAACCTGCCCGCGCGGGATGGCCACGGTCTGCATGACAAGGCCGGTGGCCGGCTCCCACAGCCAATAGCCGACCTGATCGTGGAAGGTGATGTCCTCTTCCTCGGTCGTGATGTGGATGTGGTAGCGCAGGCCGTAGAGCAGCTGTGGTCCGTTCGTCTGCGGGTCGATCGCCCGAAAATCGATGGTCTCGATGAACACGCGCCGCTCCGGGCCTTCTGCCTTGGGATTGAGGTCAATGCCCTTGCGCGCCCGCCAGCGTCCCGCCAGCCGTCGCAAGGGACCCAGATTGTTCAGTGTTTCCGGATCGACATCGCTGGGTTCGGTGAAGACGTCCGCGGGAACAGTCATAAGCGCAGGGATCATGGCGCAACCTCTCTCTTTGCAGCTGGAGGGACAAGCATACACTGACAACGATTGTCGGCTCGGGCTGCGGCGGCAACCGCGACCTTGATCATGTCAGAGGGCAGGATGCAATCAGGCCTTGAAGGACCTGATTGCAGCGTACAAGTTACGAACATCGAGACGCCGCCGCTTGTCCTCTCCCGCACAGCCTGATTGTGGGTCGGCAGTTGCGAGAAGCCCCGCTCGCCAAGCTTGAGGGTGGTGGTTAGATCTGAGACCGGCTGGCGCAGAGCCTTTCAGGACAGGGGCTGGGTGAAATGAGGGTGTGGTCCCGTCATCCACGGATTGAATCACATCGACGCCTCTGGGGATGTAAGCGGTAAGCTGACCACATCTGGCGCGGCATGATGCGATGGCTGATCTTTACTGACATCAAAGTGAGGAGCTTTCGGTGTCAGTTTCTATGTCTGCGCCTATGTCTGATGATAGAAGTTTCCATGTCCTGGAAGCCATCCCCAGCCGCCTGGAGGTGAGTCCCGATCGGCCCCGCCGGCGCTGGTCGGTTGAAGCCAAAATGGCCCTCATTGAGGAGACTCTTAAGCCTGGGGCCAATGTGTCGGCCATTGCGCGGCAGGCCGGGATTGCGCCAGCACAACTGTTCGGCTGGCGCCGCAAGGCGATGCAGGCAGGTGCCGTCCAAGGCGAGCCCCATGAGCAGCGGCTTGGATTCGTTGAAGTCACGCCGACATCCGCCTCGATGATCGAGATCGTTGTCGCTGACGTGGTGGTTCGCGTTGGGGCTGATGTTGATCAGAACCACCTGGTCAACATCCTCCGGGCGGTCCGACAAGCATGATCCCGGCCGGCGTGAAGGTGTTCCTGGCCAGCCATCCGGTTGATTTTAGGAAAGGTCCGGACGGCTTGCTGGCGCTGGTGCGCGAGGCCGGATCCGATCCCTTCAGCGGCGCGCTTTACGTCTTCCGGGCCAAACGGGCGGATCGTGTCAAAATCGTCTGGTGGGACGGCACCGGCGTGGTCCTGTACAGCAAGCGCTTGGAGAAGGCGCACTTCTGCTGGCCGCGGATCGGTCAGCATCGGGTGCAGCTCAATCATGCTCAGCTGCTCGCTCTGGTCGATGGCATGGACTGGAAGCGGGTGCACGCCGTGAGCGTCAGGGCTCCGCAATCGGTCGGATAGTTCTCCCTGCGGCATGATGAATCAGAGCCGGAGAGCCGCTTCGGCAGGTGGTCCCGCCATGCTCTGATGGACGCGATGACGGCCCATGATTCCACCCTTCCCGATGATGTCGACGCGCTCAAGGCGATGGTGCGGGCGATGGCCGAGAAGACCGCGCGTCTGGAACAGCGCAATGCTCATCTCGAGCAGGTGAACCAAGGCGCCGAGGAGCGGATCGCGCGGCTGATGGAGATCGTCAAGATGCTCGAGCGGGCCCGCTACGGCACCCGATCCGAGCGGCTCGGCAAGGCTCGGCTGACGGACGATCAGTATGCCCTCGCGCTCGATGAGATCGAGACCGGTGTGGCGGCCCTCGAGGTCGAGAGGGACGAGATCCTGGGACGCTCGTCAACCAAGCGGCCACCGCGCCCGCGCAAAGGCTTTGCAGCGCATCTGGAACGGGTTGAGGTGGTGATCGAGCCGGATGATCCTGCGGGCTGCGAAGGGCTGGAGCGGATCCGGATCGGCGAGGACGTCTGCGAGCGGCTGGACGTGACGCCGGCGCAGTTCCGGGTGATCGTCACGCGCCGGCCCAAGTATGTCTACAAGGGCCGCGACGGCGTCATTCAGGCTCCGGCGCCGGCCCGGATCATCGCCAGCGGCATTCCCACCGAGGCGCTGCTGGCCCAGATCGCGGTGTCGAAGTACGCCGATGGCCTGCCGCTGTACCGCCAGGAAGCGATCTACGCCCGCGACCAGGTTCTCATCGAGCGTTCGCAGATGGCGCAGTGGATGGGCAAGGTCGGGTTTGAGCTCGAGCCCCTGGCCGCGTATGCCCTGGCGCGGATCAAGCAGGGCGAGCGGATCTTTGCCGATGAGACCACCCTGCCGACCGGGATGGGCAAGGCCAAGACAGCATACTTGTGGGCCTATGTGCGCGATGATCGGCCGTTTGGCGGCCGCGATCCGCCGATCGTCGTCTACCGCTTTGAGGACAGTCGGGCCGGTGAGTGCGTGGTCCATCACCTGGAGGGCTATCGCGGCATTCTGCAGGTGGATGGTTACACGGCCTATCATCGCCTTGCCCGGCCGAAGGGAGCCAATGAAGGCGTGCAGCTGGCCGCCTGCTGGTCGCACGTGCGCAGGAAATTCTACGAGCTGCACGTGTCGACTGCCTCCAATGTGGCCGCGCAGACGCTGGAGCAGATGGCTTCGCTCTGGGCTCTGGAGGAGAGGGTTCGCGGCAAGGATGTGGGAACAAGAAGGCAGGCCCGCCAGGCGGAATCGGCTGCTGTCGTGAGCGGACTCTTCGCGCTGTGGGAACAGGAACTGCCAAAGCTGTCGCGCAAATCGAAGATGGCCGAGGCGATCCGGTATGCGCTCACGCGCCGTGCCTCTTTAGAGCGGTTCTTGTCGGACGGACGCGTCGAGTTGGATTCCAACACGGTTGAACGCGCGATCCGGCCTCAGACAATCACACGCAAGAACTCGCTCTTCGCCGGCTCCGATGGCGGCGGTCGCACATGGGCTGCTATTGCCAGCCTTCTGGCCACGGCCAAAATGAACAACGTCGATCCACACGCCTGGCTGACGCAAACGCTTGAGCGCATCGCCAACGGGTGGCCCAACCGCGAGATCGATGCTCTCATGCCGTGGAACTATCGCCCCTGAACGGCATCAGCTACGCGCTTACCTGGGGATCCTTTTGCCTGCCAATCTGCCCCGCTTACCAGCCCCGTCACTAGCTTCGCAACATCTAAGCTATTGTATAAGAAAGAGTCTACTTCAATAACCGTAGTGTCCAGCGACTTGGCTACAGCTTGCCGTGCGGAGCGAGAGCCGCTTGAAAACTGGCATTCCAGGCTGTTTAGGCCCTAAATCGGCCGATCTGCGCCAATCTTGGCCGCTTCTGACCGCCCCGCAGAGCAAATTCCCCGCAACTGGCTAAGAAAGTACGACTACAGCAGCCCTCAAAAAGCAGTCTGGCGGCGACATCAACCGTTCGTTTAATCCGCGTTCTTAACCTGTACAAAGCCCGTGGGGCTGGATGCCATTTTTGCCTTTAAAGCTCGTTGCAACAGCCGCGTCCCCGCTGATGTCATGGCACTCGCCTGCCGTCATGAGGCGACATGCGATGACGGCACTCTCGTTCAAAGCATACCAGGGACTGCCCATTCTCAAAGATGTGCCCCTCTTCTCCCCCTTCACAGTGTCTTGCCCAGCTTAAAGCAGCCCACGGACGTAATGATTATACTGTTGGACAGCATGTGGAGGATAGTGAGCAAAGCCCCCTACCCTCCACTTGGTCAATCGCCTTCCTTCTTGGGTGCTTCATACTCGCGACACAGTTCTTCAAGCTTCTGAACCAGGAAGTCAGAGAATCCAGGATCGTCGCGGCGGTCGATCTGGATCGTGCAACGGGCATCCGTCGTGCTGATGCTGGCTCGCCGGCGTCCAAACGAGTCATTGAGATAGGTCTGCACGGGAGCAACTTTCGTGGTGCTCGCAGTCGCCTCCTTCTTCATGACCTGATCATAAAGGGCCACGAACCGATCATCAGACTGAAGGGCTCGGAACTCGTCGGTCTTTACGAAAGCCAGTGCCTTCTTGATTTTATCCTTTTCCTTAAAGATGGTCAGAAGGTCATTCCACCGAGGGCGGCCAATACTAGGAGCCTTACCGATCGCGTAGATCACATCGCGCGGGATGCGATTAGCAATGCTGATCATGGTTGAGAGGTTGTTCTCAGTGATCGTCAGAGCAGCGCTGATGATTGATCGAGCATAGCCTTGCTGTTCAAGCTCCGAAGCGAATCGCGCTTTTTCGATGAAGCTTAGATCGAGTCGTGCATTATTTTCTTGACCCTGCGCAATTACGAGCTCTGCGTCGGTCAGCTTCTTGACGACTGCGCGGACGTTCATCCCGAGTTTTGCAACGGCGCGAAGACGGCGGTGACCGAATGCGACTTGGTAGCGTCCCTCCTTTTCGGGATGGGGGCGCACCAGGATCGGGACGAGCTGACCTTGCTCATGAATCTGCTGGGCGAGCTCTTCGATCTCAGCGTCGCTGATCTCCATGCGGTCGGAGATGAACGAAGGATCGATCTCATCTGGGCTAAGCTCGATAATTGTCTCGCCAGCCTCAAGTTTTGACTTTAGAGCCTCCACCTCAGGGCCTGCGTTTTCAAGCCTGCGTTCGATAACCTCTCGCATTGCCCCGATTGGGTTGTTCGGGTTAGGGGGAGTCCTCATCGTTGCACTAATGCTTCGGAGCCATGAGCCCTCGGTGGCGGATGCCTGAGGAGGGGTAGCCGGCCGTTCGGTCCCGCCGACAACCCCGAGTGGTGCAAGAGAATCGTCCATATCTGGATCAAGGAAAGACTTTCTGTCGCGCTTACCCATTACACCCTCCCCCATGCGGCTTTGATAAGTTCTTCGATTTCAGCATTGACGCTGTTTAACGACTCCATGGCCCGGTCGTAGGTACCTTTCGAGAAGTCCTCACGAGGGACCTCATAGAGCGTTTGCTTAGTTATCCCTGCATCCGAGATCGCGGTGCTCTTGAGCACTGCGTTGGTCAGAACATACTCTTTGAACATGCCCCGCATGAAATCGACCATGTCTGCTTGTGGCTTGTCGCTCGGCTCGAAGCGCGTAATAAGGTAGCGAATCCAGTCGTAACGAACCTTGCCACCTGCATCCTGCACAACGTCTAACATTGAGGATGTCATTTTAAGGAACTGGCACATCGACATGACGTCCAGCATTTGCGGATGCACGGTGACCACCAGCGCGGTAGAGGCGCTGAGAGCCGACATGGTGAGGAAGCCGAGTTGAGGTGGGCAGTCGATCAGAACGATGTCGTACTGATCACTTACAGCAGAGAGAGCCAGCCCAACACGTTCGAAGAACATGACCGACGCGTCCCGGTTATGGCTCCGGAGGTGCATTGGCGTTTCGGTCTCGAATTCGGTCAACTCGAGGTTGGCTGGAATGAGGTCCAAATTCGGGAAGTAAGTCTTCTGGATCACATCTTTGGGATGGCAGGCGTCGGCTGAATACCGGATGGCTCCGTAGAGGGTTTGGTGGTCCCCGACGTCTAGTTCAGGCTGAAGCCCGTGGATAGCCGTGAGGCTAGCTTGTGGGTCCAGATCTACGGCGAGCACGCGATATCCGTTAAGGGCAAGATACTGTGCCAGGTGGGCTGTGGTAGTCGTCTTGGCGCTGCCACCTTTGAAGTTGACACAACTGATGACCTGCAGGTGTTCGCCCTCACCACGATGCTTAACGTAGTGACGGCGGGCCTTATCGGCGCTATCCAGGTGAAAGCGCAGAGCATTGATGTCTTCGACCGAGTACAGCCTGCGACCATTCGGGAGGACTTCGACCTGAGGCCCCTTCCCCTCCAACGCCAACTGCCTCAGGTAGCTATCCGCAATACCGATCATCTTCGCGACTTCGCCTGAGGTGAACTTGCGAAGCCGCTTTTGGATGCCAGGATGATTCTGCTTCACACGCTGTGCATGAAGCTTTGCGGATAGATCGCTTGAGTGCTTTCGGATGACTTCTTGGTCAACGAAAGACGCCAAGTCGATTCTTGGTTGGGCCAGAGACACTTTGGCTCTCCTTCAGACGGAAACCCGGGGCTAAAAGCACCCTCTTCCGTTACTAAAAGGTCGAAATTCTATACAAATCGTTAATGAGACCCTCTTTTGAGACGTTTCGAGCCGATTTTGTCAGTGATGCTGGCATCTGCCTCCACCCGGAGTTCTCAGCTGAGAAGATTGGGAGCGAGTGGGCTGGTCGGGATTAATCCGGAACCAAGGCACTTCTCAGCTGAGAAGTCTTCGCTCCTTTGAGCGATCTCACGGACTCATCGACTGTGAGCGACTCATTTTTATCGGAAACGGCACCGAGGCCCAAATTTGTAACTTCTCATCTGAGAACTTTTGCATCCACTGACCACCCCGGAGCGGGCGACACACTTTGCTGCCGGAGAATCCAATCGGGCGGTCCCAGATCGTATCTAAACCTGCGCGGCAGTTCTCAGCTGAGAACTCTTGTTTTCAGGTCCAAGGCACTACACGTGTCTCAGTCGCGCCGCCTACCGGTGGCCATGTCTTCTCAGCTGAGACTTCAGAAAGGCTTTGAATGCGAGCCGATCCGTTCCCCGGTTCTCCAGTTGGTAGGAAGATTAAGGTGAGGAGTATAGGACCGATCCGGGAGTTCTCAGCTCAGAACTCGATGTGAAGAAGACACCAAGGAAGGGCCCCACCCCGCTCAAACACGGCGGAGTACGAACTGAAGGTATGGTTCTAGCAGGGTTATTCGCCAATCCCGGGACCGCAGTACTTCTCAGCTGAGAGCGTTGATATCGACGACCTGTTCTGACCTTGCCTTGAGGTAGCATCTTGGCCCGGTAGGGCTACTGGCCGGTCTGTTGGGTTGATCTCTGAAGCAGAGAGGCCCTTTACCATAGGACCCGGAGTCCTGGGCCCCCGACTGGCATCCAGGTTGCTAAACGAGGCGGCTGACAGAGTTTGCCGCTAAAGTTGCAAATGGCCTTGCGGTCTTCTCAGCTGAGAACTTGTTGCTGTGGCTATGCATGTTGGCTGAGAGGTATCGTGAAAAAAGGCATCCGACTGCAGAAAACTTGTTCGCTCATATGATGCCTTAACTTAACACGGATCGGTACCAGACAACTCAATACTCCCGAGCCTGTTTCGGTATAAGCTCCTCAGCTGCGACCATGTCAGCCAGTTGCTCTTAACAACTCGCTGTGTACCCGGCGTACGATTGGTCGAGGCGCGAAAACGCTCATTTAGGCCTTGGAAGTTCTCAGCTGAGAACTTCGAGAGTATCCATTAGGAGCCACTTTTACTCGAATAGGCGGACTCTTCGAAGCACAGCCGGTTGTCGAAATGGGTTCGACACCTCGGCTCTAGGCAGAAACTTCTCAGCTGAGAAGAGGCTCCCAGCAGACGAGGATGGCGCGGCATTTCCTGACGACCTAGTATGTTATACTTCGCGTAGCTTAGGGAGTCAGCCGGCGATAGGGGAAGAGCTATGGGGCAGGGGAGCGTCGTGGATGATAGGCGTGGCACCCCATTCGAGCTCTCGGGTTCCGAGCTGGCTGCTTTGTGCCGATCTCGACCATCAAGGCATGCGGTTTCCGAGGAAACACATTCTGAGAGCCTGTTCCTGGGTTTGTTGGCGAAATGCGTGAGCCGCCCCAAACTGCAAGTTATGGTTAACGAGCTTTTTGATGCCGAGCTGGCTCGCATGACCATGAGAAGTGCGTGCGTTCCGATTCCAGCTCACAGAGACTACCTAAAGGAGCGAGCGGAGCTCTAGAACCTAGTCGAGGAGAACAGGCAGGGGCTTGAGAGCACTCTGCCCCCTCGACAGCTGCCTTTCCGTCCTGTCGACAACGCCCTCTGAGGATAGGCCGTTACACCTTCGGCTCCGCTCGTAAACCAGGTTCCCTGGAGAAGCGCTATGCTGCGTCCTCCGGGGAAGTCGGCAGAATCAGCCCGGCCCTTCGCGCTTGATCGAGTTGTTGCTTGACGGAAGAGGCGTTCCATTTTGTCCCGCCTCGTGGGTTTCGCTCGCGCATGCGTTCGAGTTGCACAGCAATATCCCGCAGCGACAGACCCGGATCGGCCATGGCAATGCCAGCGATCAGCGTCATGAGCCGGTCCGCAGAGGGGCGGGGAGGGGACTTCTGAAGCAACGCCGGATCGGCCATGCGCTGCGAGACCAGTTTTCGAACGGCACGCCGAAGGCGCTCCGCCGTCCAATCTTGGCCCCATCCATTCAGAACCTGAACGACGTCGGACCACGGCTGGCCCGGCCGCATGCGCTTCACCGTGGGCATCCAGCGATCGGCCGAGGCAATGAGTGGGTCGAGATACCGCTTCTCTCGGGCAAGTGTCAGTCGGCGGACAGTTTCCGGGCGGTGTTCGCGAACCCCGGGGCTGCCGAGAACCTTCCCGCGGGCTTTGGCGGCCCGTAGTCCGGCCTTGGTGCGCTCGGAGATCAGCGATCGCTCGAGCTGCGCCACCGCACCGAGCACTTGCAGCGAGAACATGCCCTGGGGTGTCGATGTATCGATCGGATCCTGGAGAGATTTGAAATGCGCGCCCTTCTTCTCGAGCCCCTCAATGACCTCGAGCAGATGGCTCACCGAACGCGCCAGCCGGTCGAGGCGCACGACGACGAGCACGTCACCAGCCCGGATCTCCTTGAGCAGTTGAGCAAGAACCGGACGGGCCCGGGAACCCCCGGAGCCCTGCTCCTGATGGATTAGCCCGCAGCCGGCCGCCTCGAGCTCGATGAGCTGGGCGTCCGTCATCTGGTCGTCGGTCGACACGCGGGCATAGCCGATCAGGCGCCGTTTCGGGGCAGGGGAGGGGGCCATCAGGGGGCACTCATCTCGGTTCGGTTCTCGGGCTTACGATCGAGAGGATGACGTGCGAAGCTTATACGGCTGACAACAAGTTGGCGGTCGACCACGAGGGCCAGCCGGTCCCCGCGAAATCACGATCGTGGCTCCACAGGTCGGCATCCAAGGTCCAGGCCAAAGCCAGCAAGTGGGCATCGGTGACGCTGCCGTTACGGGACGCCGGCCCGTTGCTGAGCGCCGTTGCAGCCGCTGTCCTATCCTCGTCGGCGACGTCCTCACGGGCGATAATGGTGACGAGCTCAAGCAGGCTTTCCAGAACGGCGAGATCGCTGGGCCTGACATGCCCGATGACCCGATAGGCCTCATCAAAGGCTTCTTCGCTGGTGAGCAGGCTCCGCCGTCCTGAGATCAGGTCCAGGTGTGCACCGGTCATTGACCCCAGGACCGCGGCTACAAGGATATTGGCGTCGACCACCAAGGCGGCTGGAACGCCGCGCGGTCGGCTCAAGGACCGAACTCGCGGTCAAGGGCAGCCTGCTCCTCGGGAGAGCGTTGGGAGTGTGCCTGTGCCAGCGCCTGACGAAACCGTGCCCGGGCCGCTTCGGACGCGGGACGCAGCGGGACGAGCAGAGCAACGGTTCGCCCATCGCTCTGCACAGGGACAGCACCTGGCAGCCGCTCGATCGAAGCCGCCGACAATTTCTGGAGTTCTCTCATTGTTATCACATGTGCCATGCAATGTATGTAAACACGTAGGGCGGCGTTTTCAAGCGACGTGAAGCCGATTTGTACAATTTCACAAGGCGCGTACTAACGATCGTTTGAAGACGTCTTTCAAGTCATTTTGTTAACCGGCGGGGGAGGGGAGGGCTTCCCTGCAGCCGGCGAAAATGCTTTGAAAACGAGGGCATTAGGATTGTGTGCGTCAAGTTCTGCAAAGCGGGCGGCCGACAGGCTGGCTAAGCGGCTTGGCGGAGTTGATCCTTTTTGTGCTCCTTCAGATCGTCCATGTTGAGGTAGCGGTGAGCTTCGAGCCAGTTCTCGTGCATCTCCACCGCTAGCGCCCGCACCAGCCGGCAGCATGAGGCGGCATTGGGGAAGATCCGCACCACGTAGGTGCGTCGGCGGATCTCCTCGTTCAGGCGCTCGAGCATGTTGGTGCTCTTGAGATGCTTATGGTGCTGGCGCGGCAGCCGGTAGAACGTGAACGTCTCCTCGATTGTTTCCTCGGCCCAGGCGATCAGGCGCGGGTAGCGCGCCTCCCACTTGGCGATCCAGGCGGAGAGATCCCGCCGCGCCTCCTCGACCGAACGCCGGTCGTAGAGCCAGCGCAGCTCCTGCAGGCAGTCGTCATCGGCCTTGCGCGGCAGGTGATCGAGCGCGTTGCGGAGGAAGTGCACATAGCAGCGCTGGTAGGCGGCCTCACTCAGCACTTCGCGGATCGCCGCTCTCAGCCCGGCATGATCATCGGCCACCACCAGCTCGACCCCGGACAGCCCGCGCTCGCGCAGGCCCAGCAGAAACGTGCGCCAGGAGGACTGGCTTTCCCGGTTGGCCATCTCGACGCCCAGGATCTGGCGCCGGCCATCCCAGTCGATGCCCACCGCAATCAGCACCGCCTGCGAGCGGACGATGCCGCCCTCGCGCACCTTCTCGTAACGGGCATCCAGGATCAGGTATGGGAACGGCTCCTCGAGCCGGCGGGAGGCGAACTGGGCCAGGCTGTCGTCGAGCCGCTTGTTGATCGAGGAGATGGCGGAAGCCGAGAAGCTGTGGCCGCACAGCTCCTCGGTGATGGCCTTGACCTTGCGGGTAGAGACCCCCTGCACGTACATCTCGGCCAGGGTGGCGACCAGCGCCTGCTCGGAGCGCTGATAGCGCTCGAACAGCTCGGTCGAGAAGCGCCCGTCCCGGTCCTGCGGCACCCGCAGCTCGAGTTTGCCCACGCGGGTCACCAGGGTGCGGGTGTAATAGCCCGAGCGGTAGCCGAGGCGGGAGGCGGTGCGCTCGCCCTTCTCGGCCTGGAGCGCATCGGTCATCTCGGCTTCGAGCATCTCCTGCATGACGGCCCGCACGATCTCGCGCAGCCCGTCCGGGTTCTGGCTCAGAAGGTCCTTGATGGCGGCCGCGGCAGGTTTATCCTTGGAGTTGGTCATGGTGGGGCTCCTCTCGGAGGGTGACGTTGAACATCACCATCCTGCCATGA
>NZ_CP141051.1 GCF_034627025.1 Microvirga lotononidis
TCGTAATCGCAGCCCTCAAATTCTCCATCGATTCGAGTTCTATCGGCGGCACTGGCTTGATCATACGGCGCGCCCCACCCCACGACTGCAAACCCGACCGCGATTGTTGCGGTCCTCCAAGTATGACCACTCTTCATGTTCACCCCCCTTCAGGAAGAGCAACCATAGCGAGCTTGACAGTATATTGGAACGCGTTACATTTGCCACTACGCACGTCGTGGCTTCTGTCACTCCCCGTGAATGGTGTTATGCAGTAGCAGGCTGGAGCCTCTCGGGTATCTCCAGTCAGGGGCCTCCCATGTTCGAACGCAAGTTTGTTGCCTATTACCGCGTGTCGACCGAGAAGCAGGGCCGCTCTGGTCTGGGCCTCGAGGCGCAACAGGAAGCGGTTCGGACTTATCTGCGCGGCGGGGACTGGCAGCTCATGGCCGAGGTGGTCGAGGTTGAGAGCGGCAAGAAGAATGACCGCCCTCGCCTCGCCGAGGCTCTCCGGCTCTGCCGGCTCCACGGCGCTGTCCTGATCATCGCGAAGCTGGATCGGCTCGCCCGCAATGTCGCTTTCATCTCGAACCTGATGGAGAGCGGAGTCGAGTTCACGGCCGTGGACTTCCCGCAGGCCAATCGGCTCACGGTTCACATCCTAGCGGCCGTGGCTGAGCATGAGCGGGAGATGATTTCCAAGCGGACCAAAGATGCCTTGGCGGCAGCCAAGGCCCGCGGGAAGAAGCTCGGCGGGAACAGAGGTAAGATCCACCTCGTGGCCAGGAAGGGAGCTGAGGCTAGTGCGCTCGTCCGGTCGACCAAGGCCAGGAGACGGGCCGCGGACATCGGCCCTATCGTTGCGGATCTCCAAGCGAATGGGACCACATCCCTTCGGCAGATTGCGGCCGCCCTGAATGAGCGGCACATCAAGACGTCCCGGGGCAAGAGTTGGACCCCGACTCAGGTGATGAGGGTTATGGGGCAGTCTGCCGGTAATGCCGGGGCGCCATAGCGCTGCGGCTCGCGGCGAGTTCATCAATGCCGCCGAGAAGCATGAGAACGTAATGAAGGGTAGTTGGATCCTGGCGCCAATAGGCTCTTTCTACCATCTTAACTCCCACTTGGTCCCCTCGCCCGAGTGTCAAAGGGTACCTACTGGCCTCCGGCTGTGAAGCGCGTGAACGCCTTTCGTACATTCTGCGAATGAAGGGCTTCCAAGTGGCGCGAGCCGTGCGCCTTATCATTTGTTGAATCGCAAGCCAGCAAGCGGAAGTACAGCTCCAAGGCAAAAGAAGGTCACGCACAGAAGGACCGCAAGCTGAATCACAAGCCGCATCTCAGGAGCTAGGAAAGTCTCTACGAGGATGACATAGGTCAACGCCGCCGCAGAGCCAATGGCGAGATCCACCAGCATTATGCCTATGAGAGTGCCAAGAGAATAGCCAGCCGCTCGCTTCGCGAGCACACGTCCGACCCCATAGCCCGCCATCGCAGCAAAAGCAGCGAAGAAACGGAAGCTCTCTAATCCTGGCGGTATCTTGAAGACGAGGCTAACAAAGAAACTTACGCCACCTACGAACGCAGTGATTGCAGTACCTGGCATGAGGTCCATAGCTAGCCTCTAGCGCATTTGCTCCGGGATCAGAATGTCCATTCGCTTTGCTGCGATAGGTCGGTGATCCGCGTCGAAGACGATTAAAAGAGCCTGCCGGCGCTGTGCATTTACTGAGGGCGGCGCAGAATACGAGACAACGAGCTTTGGACCTGTACCAATGAAAAGTAATCCGTTGGACAAAAGAGGATCATCTGCGGTCAAAAACATTGCTTCACGAGCTTCAGGACCCGCGAACGTACCGAGACTGCCCTGTGTCAATTGAATTCCTTGCTCCTTGAAAGAGCTTTCAATTTGGGCGGCTTGATCCTTGTTTAGCGCTTTAAGGAAGTCGGATACTCCAACAACCAGGTTTTCGGGTTCCTTCTGGATCGTAATTTCAAAACGGTCGCTTGTTCTGTCCGATGAGAAGAGAACACGTATGTGTTGCTTCTCGTCATTCGCGTCCCGATAGCTCGTTTGCAATATAGAAATTGTTGGAGATTTGCGCTCGGAGGTTTCTCGCGGGGCAGCGTTGAACGTTCCGTCTCGCTGAACCGAAGTCGCCGGATCAGTGCCGAGAGGCTGAGTAGTAATTCCGCCTTGGGATTCTCGTGAAATCGCAGGTGGATTGTTGCTAGGGCCATTTACAGGTGTGGGGGGCGGCTTTTGGAAGACTACAGCACCTTGCACCACACGATTTATGCCATACTCAATTGGCGCGTTTGGATCAATCACTGGCTCGATTTGCGCCGGAGCATCGATGAAGTCGCTGCTACACGCAACACTTCCTCCTTCAAGCGGGAATAAGGTTGAACGCGCAATTCTGCCCTTTTCCCAGGTGAACGGAAGCTTGGTCCCTTTCGGGTCGTTCAAATTTCGTACGAAATTCCAAGTCCACCAGCGCCCATATCCATCTAGGTATACATGAGCTCCCCAAGAAAAGTAACCTGAAGGGGTGTTTATTGGTGGAGAGCTTACAGGTGGTGGTGTCAGTGAATTCTGGCCCCATGAACTATCGCAGTCGCGACCGGGTTCGGGAGCGGAGTGAGCAGGAAGGATGCTTGTCAACAACCAAGCTATTACAACCAGTATTCCAAGAGTCGACATGTCTAATCCTCCTGGAGCTAGGCACGATTATAGCGCCTATAGATTGGCTCAGAAATGGCCATGACTAATCGCTTCCGAGGTATGCTCGAAGACAGGTTCTGATTTTAATCAGAGCGAGCCGCAGAATGGGATGCTGAGCTCCTCCGCATTCGCTGTTGTCAGATGACAACGCTGCTTTCACAGCGTTAACAGTCTCTTAACCCTTAATCGCTTGCTCCCTGCAACGAATCGTGGCCATTATTCGAGACGGTAAACAGGCGTTTGACGCGCTAAAACCGTCTTGAGAGTGGACTGATGGCAGAAGCGGCACTGAAAACCGAGCAACAAGGTGAGGCAACCAGCGCCCGCATCTCGCGGCATGCCGGCGCGCTCTCTCAGCAGCTCCGGACCCTCGGAACGGCGCTCTTCCCTCCGAAAGCCCTTAAGGGTCTGCGGTCGTTCTCGTATGGAGAAGTCGCCCGCATTGTCGGCGTCTCAGACGGTTATCTGCGTCAACTTTCGCTCGATGGTCTCGGTCACAAGCCAGCCCTCGCATCAGACGGGCGCCGCTAATATACCCTTGGTCAGGTCAACGAGTTGCGGGACTACCTGGCAGAGGCCCGTCCCCGTGAGGCCCTGCAATTCAAGCCCGGCCGGCGCCCCGGGGACAAACTTCAAGTCATTGCCGTTGCCAATTTCAAAGGCGGCTCGGCCAAGACCACGACAGCCCTTTACCTGACACAGTACCTCGCGTTGCATGGCTTCCGTGTCCTTGCGATTGATCTGGATCCGCAGGCTTCACTGTCCGCCATGTTCGGGTACCAGCCTGAATTTGACATCGCCGAGAACCAGACCCTTTACGGCGCGATCCGTTACGATGAATTCCGCCGCCCCATGAGCGAGGTGGTGCGCCAGACCTATTTCGATGGGATCGGCTTAGTCCCCGGCAACCTCGAGCTGATGGAGTTCGAGCACCATACCCCCCAGGCGATGATGAACCGTCGCGAGCGAGGTCATGACCTGTTCTTCCGTCGTGTCTCGTCCGCAATCGACCAGGTGGCCGATGACTACGACGTCGTGGTGATCGACTGCCCTCCCCAGCTTGGATACCTGACGCTTGGAGCGCTCAACGCCGCCACCGCGATGCTCGTGACCGTCCATCCGCAGATGGTGGATGTGGCGTCTATGAATCAGTTTTTGCTCATGACGTCGGAGTTGATCTCAGTTGTTGAGGAGGCAGGTGGACATCTCAGCCATGACTTCATCCGGTACGTGATTACCCGCCACGATCCAAACGATGTCCCCGAGGCTCAGATTGTCGCCCTCCTTCGCAGCCTCTTTGGAGATGACGTACTGCGGGCGGCGGCTTGGAAGTCGACTGCGATTGCGAATGCGGGCCTGACGAAACAGAGCCTCTATGAGCTCGACCGCGGCTCGGTCGGCCGGGCTGCGTACGACCGCGCTCTGGAGTCGGTGGACGCCGTCAACACTGAGATTACGAACCTGATCAAGGGGGCCTGGGGACGATGAACAAGCGGATGGATGCTATTCGGTCCGCAATCAACAATCATCAGTCCGACGTGTTGTCATCTGACAACAAGCCGGCGCCCCTGCCCCGTGTTTCTTCTGGTTCGGTCCGGTCCATGAAGGAATCGTTCTCGGGTGTTGAGCGGGAAAACGAGGAGCTTCGCGAGAAGCTCGCCGCAGCCGTCGTGGTCCAGGAGATTGATCCGAACCTTATTGACCCCTCACCCATTGCCGACCGCTTTCGCGAACACGAGGATGCCGGCTTTGAGGCCCTGAAGGAGTCAATCAAGGCTCGCGGTCAGGAAGTCCCCGTTCTCCTGCGTGTCCATCCGACCGAAGCGGGCCGGTATCAAAGCGCCTATGGCCATCGGCGCATCCGGGCCGCCCGCGAACTCGGCAAGCCCGTGCGGGCCGTCGTTCGAGCGCTGACCGATGAGGACCTGGTTGTTGCTCAGGGCGTCGAGAACTCCGCTCGTCAGGATCTGAGCTTCATTGAGCGCGCTGTGTTCGCCGCTCGCCTCGAGGACGCCGGGCATGAAAGATCCGTGGTTCAGGATGCCCTCTCAATCGACCGTGCTGAGGCCTCCAAGCTAGTCTCCGTGGCAAAAGCGGTTCCGGCCGACATCATCGAGGCCATCGGACGTGCCCCGAAGATTGGCCGCCCCCGGTGGCAGGCTCTGGTAGATGCCATGAAGGTTCATCGAGGCGCCGTGAAAGCGATAAGGGCAGTCATCAGCAAGCCTGACTTCTTGGCCCGCGATACGGACGCACGCTTCCTTAAAGTGCTGTCAGTGGCGACCCACGCGGCTGACGAGGCACCGAACAGGAAGGCCGAGGCCCTGACCGTCGTTGCAGCTACTGGCCGGAAGATTGCCCGGGTGACCAGCTCAGGGCGTGATGTGAAGATTTCGTTCGATCGGGGACTGGACGCAGCGTTCGCGTCCTTCCTGGTGGAGCAGATCCCAACCTTGTTTGCCTCCTACACGGAAGTGAACGGGAAGGGCGAAGACGGCGAGGGCGATGCTCTCGCTAACGAGCAACGTGAACAGGAGTAGCGCGGCAAAAGAAAAAGGCCCCCAGAACGAACGTCCCGGAAGCCTCTCTCTGTAGTCTGGCAGCTCAGAGAATCCCACTTCCGAACATCGCAGTCAAGAGTCTTGGCGTCGTTTTGGCGAGCGGATTTCCTTTGCCCTGAGCAAGGCAAAGAACATGGATCACATCTCATCGACGCCCTTCGGGCGGCCGCTCTCGCTTGCCATGGTGGCTGCGAGGGTGAAGGCGGAGCATTGCCCACCCGAGACCATCGCCGAGAAATGGAAGGTGCTCGACAACCTTCGGGAAGCCAAGCAGGCCCTTGGGGTGTCGGATCGGGCGCTCAGTGTTCTCAACGCTCTCTTGACGTTCCATCAGGACACGACTCTCTCCCTTGAGGCGGACCTGATCGTCTATCCTTCGAACCGATCCCTGCTGCTTCGTGCCAATGGCATGGCGCCAGCAACGCTCCGCAGGAATCTGGCAGCTCTTGTCCATGCGGGCCTGGTGATCCGCAGGGACAGCCCGAATGGCAAGCGGTATGCCCGAAAAGGGGAGGGCGGGCAGATCGAACAGGCCTTCGGGTTCGACTTGAGCCCGCTCGTAGCCCGTTCGGCCGAGTTCGAGAAGCTTGCCGGGGAAGCGCGGGCCGCGGCGAAGGCTCGGTATCTGCTGCGGGAGGAAATCAGCCTCCTGAGACGGGATATCTCGCAAACGATCCTCATGTGCCTCGAGGAGGGACTGCCTGGTCCCTGGCGTTCTCTTGCGGATCGCTTCCAGGCGCTTGGCGCGATGCCGGCACGAAACGCTGACGTCCTTCTCCTCGAGGGAGTGGCGAAGGATCTGCGGGCGCTCTGGCGGGACGTGGATAAGTGCCTGACGGATCATCTGAAACAGGAGAATATGAGCACCAATGAGTCTCATAGTGAGCGCCACCATCAGAATTCAAACACTGACCCCTCAAATGATTCTGAAAGCGGCTATCGAATAGAGAAAGAAGGAACCGTCACACCTGATCCTGAAGCCTCGAGGCAGCCGGTGAGGGCGTTCGCGTTGGGTATTGTGCTTCAAGCCTGCCCGGACATCGCCATGTACACGAGGGGCGGGGAGGGGATTACGACTTGGCGTGGGCTGTCCGAAGCGGCCACTGTTGTTCGTCCGATCCTAGGCATCAGTCCGAGCGCATGGGCTGAGGCCTGCGAGGTAATGGGACATGACAATGCGGCCATCACTGTTGCTGCAATTCTTCAGAGAGCGGAAGCCATCCGCAGCCCTGGCGCATATCTGCGCAACCTTACAGGACGAGCGAGGGCAGGGCAGTTTTCCCTCGGACCTGTGTTGATGGCGTTGTTGCGTGTTGCGAGCGCCCAGGAGAAGAAGCACGCTTAGCGTTCTGCATGCCAAAGTGTTGTGGAGTTAGGGTTTGAACCGCGAAAGAGCCATCATGGACGACTGGTACCCGGTCAGGCTCGCGCCGCGCAAGGGAACACCTGTAATCCTCTGGATGGAGGATGCAGAGGCCCCACCCGTCTATCCGGTGACGGTCGGAGTTTGGGAAACCGACGACATCACCAGAAGGAGCTACTGGCGCGTCTTCGGAGGGCGCTACGGAACGCACATTTACTTCGACCAACACATTATTGGTTGGCGTCCACTGCCGCGCGTCTATCGTGGCTGCCGAGCAGCCCCGAAGAGGGACTATCGGCATGGCCGAGACGGGTTAGAGTAGGGCAGAGTGAAATTTAGAAGGACCGGTCAATGTGGAGCGGCGGAAAGCGTTGGCTCGGTTATCTGTTTTGGGCGGCAATCCTGCTCGGGACGGCTTTCATTGCAAGGCTCCACGCACTCTCATAAATCGCCATGCCTGACGAGTTCCGCTCTCCAATCAAGCACCATGTTGTCCTGCATCAGATTGACCCGGAGCAGGGCAGCCGGCGCGTTTACTCGCTCATGATCGAAAAGGATTTGTTCGGCGTCGTGCGCCTGGTCTGCCATTGGGGGAGGGTAGGGACACGAGGCCAAGAAGCCGTCACAGAGTTCCCGACTGAGGGCGATGCCGCCGAAGCCCTGGAAGCGTTGGCGAGCGTGAAGCGGCGGCAAGGATATCGAGACCTGTAAAGCAGTCTAGTGCGTGCAAGGCCAGGCTGCCCGCAACGCATAACCAGTTATGCTCCTGAAATCGAGGTGCAGTATCTCAGGATGTGAATTCATATGTGAAAGCACTATCTTCAAAGCTTGACTAGGGTTGGAACCAGTTGGTGGGCAGAACCTGTTTTCTTCGTTTAGACTGGAGCCCCAAAAAAATATTGAAGTAACTAAGCCAACACATACGCCTTCATTGAATGGATCTTTGCTTATGCCTTCGGATGCGGTCTTGCAGCCGTTATATCTTGCGTTACCAGTAAAGTTGCTTTGTGCTAAGCTAGGCGTTGACGAGAGAAGCAGTGCTGCCGTCAAGTAAATCCAGTATTTCATATTAGCCCCGGTTATTTTCTAGTTGGTATCTCAATGTCACCTACCTAGACGTTCAGCTTGCGCTTGTAGTCAACGTGATCGTGGAAGGCGGCGAGGTTCGGCCAAGTGGTCGTTTTACCCTGGATCGTCACTGTAACCTGACCATTCGCCAGGACCATGTAGGGAATACCCTTGTAGCTTGCCTGTTGCGGCGCTCCCGAAAACTCGAAGCCACAGTGCTTGCAGACGGCCGCAGCCAGCTTCACGGTCTCCGCGCAGCGCGGACACGTCTTAGAGGCTTCCGCCGGCTCGACGCGCGACATGACGGCGACCCCGATCAGCGTCAGCAGCGGCGAGAGAATGAGTGAGAGGAAGAACCAACCAAGGCCGGAGCGGCCCTTGTTACTCGCGACAACGGCGACGAGGATCGCGCCCCCGATCCAAAATATGATCCATCCCATAATGCCCCCCGGCGTGTAGATGCGGGGCACCATAGATCTGATAGGTGGCGTCGTGGAAGGGGCCGCGTCCTTGCACCAAAGTCGTTATTCACGAATGCTTCGCGAGGGAGAGGCTGAGAGGAGCATGTCCCCGGCCTCTCCCCGCCTGGACGAGGAGCGGTTGGAGGCGTACTCCAGACCCAAGCCAAGAGGTAAAGCCGCACCTCTAGGAAGGGAGGCGATAACTGGCTCTGCATGGTCCTGCATCAGGAGCCTTCCCCGCCGCCGCCGGAAGGAAATCAAACGAGCTCCAAGCCGGGGCGGCCATTCTCGGCGCGACGGAATCCCGAATTTCGGGTCGCCAGTTCGCAAAACGTGAAATGAGTGGGTGAGACCGGACTCAGGGGAATCGCCGCCAGCGGCCTTCCCAGGCGATTGTAGAGGGTAGTTGGTTGGGAAAGTCGGCGGCAATCGGAACCGGAACTTGACATCGGTCCGGCTCTGCTGTAGCGTAAACAAAGACAGCCGCATCAATCCCGGCCAGGGGATTGGCGGCTGATCTAAGAACGGTCTCGTTTCCGAGAGTTTGGATATGGTGTATGTAACAAATACGAGGGAGGGCGACAAGATGAGTAACGTGAAACGCGTTACACAAAATGTATATATCCCCTCGATGCACCATCGGGGGCGGGACCACTCCACCAACGAGTGTAGGGGTTCCCGACATGTCAGCATCTCCGGCGCCGCAAGCGCTTTCCACCACGCGACGTAAAGACGTTGCGCTAGTTCCCTTCTACCGCCCCGAGGCGATTTCGACCCGCGAAGCAGCGCTTATCGCGGGCGTCAGTGTTGTGACCATCCGTGTATGGGTCGAGCGTCATTGCATCGGCCGACGCGTCGGCGGCGTTGTGCTGGTCTCCCAGCCTGCCCTCCTGGCTCACCTCGAGGGTGACGAGGAGGCCCTGAAGCTCTACCGCCAGGGCAACCGCACAGATCCCCGTATCGGAGCCTACTTCGAGCGGTGTGGCATCCCTCTCTCCGTCTTTGAAGTCGGAGGAGCTGCCTAACATGTCCCGATCCATGCCAACTGTTAGCCTCGACGTCCAAGTCGGGGAACGCACCCTCTCGTTCAAAGGCCGGGTCGCCTGGGCTCTCCAGAACCTCATCGACCGTGGGGAACGTGGCGTCACGCCAATCGACACTCCCGGCCCGCGCTGGAGCCACTACATCTTCGTGCTCCGGGGCTTCGGCCTCACCATCGAGACCATCAACGAGTCTCATGGCGGACCTTTCAGCGGCACCCATGCCCGCTACGTCCTGCGCACCCCTGTCACGGTCCTCAAGGACAAGCGGTTCGGGGAGGCGGCATGATGGAAGACAGCAGCATCATTGCCACCATCGGCAAGAACTCCCTCGAGGAGGTCCGTGTGACCTTCAACAAGTACAAGGGTTCGCACCTCCTGGACGTCCGCACCTTCTCGGCCTTCGCCGGGGAGGACAAGCAGGCGACCAAGAAAGGGATCAGCCTCAAGGTCGAGAAGCTTCCGGAACTCATCGCAGCCCTTCAGACGGCACAAGCAGAGGCGGCTCGCCTGGGCCTGCTGGAAGGCGGTGCTGCATGACGGTTGCTCAACTCGACATCCGCACCCTTGCCAAGAACCTTGGCGGCGAGGTTTCCGGTCGTGACCGGATCCTTGCCCCGGGGCCTGGTCACAGCCGGAGCGACCGCAGTCTGTCCGTGAAGCTCGACAAGGGCGCCCCGGACGGCTTCCTGGTGACGTCCTTTGCCGGCGACGACCCGATTGCCTGCCGGGATCATGTGCGATCCGCGGCCGGTCTGCCTGCCTGGGCTCCGTCTTCCAGGGATCGGGCGCCCGCGCCCCGTCCTGTCGTCTTCGTGCCGGCTGAACCGGACGAGGAGGAGAAACGGAAAGCTGCGTGGCTTCAATCTCGTGTCCTGACGATGTGGAACGAGGGGCGCAATCCCCGCGGGACCATCGTCCAGACTTACCTCGAGGGGAGGGCGCTTGCTCTCCCTAACGAGGTCGCGGGCGCCGTTCTGCGGTTCCATCCGGCTTGCCCCTGGAAGGACGAGAGCGGCCAAGTCATCCGTGTTCCCGCGATGATTGCCGCCATGCGCTGCATCCACACGGATCGCCTCAAGGCGGTTCACCGGACGCGGCTCACCCCGGACGGGAAGAAGGTCGACCGCCGCATGCTCGGTGATGCCACCGAAGCCGCCATCAAGTTCGATGCGGACGAAGTAGTGACGACCGGACTGACCGTCGGCGAAGGGATCGAGACTACCCTTTCCGCTCGCCAGCTCGGGTTCCGGCCTGCTTGGGCGATGGGCTCGGTTGCGACCATGGGAACGATGCCGGTCCTCGCTGGCATCGAAGTCCTCACGCTCCTGACGGAAGACGACAAGACAGGCGCCAACCGTCGGGCCGTCCAAGCCTGCGGGACGCGCTGGCATGGGGCCGGCTGCGAGGTCATCACGGTCGCCTCCAAAGCTGGCGGCGACCTGAACGACGCCATCAAGGGGAGGGCTGCCTGATGAGCACCTTGTCTCCCCCGACTGAGCAGGCCTCGAACCTCGTCGAGATGCGCCGCTTCCTTCCGGAAGGGACGCCTGAGGTCGTTGTTCATGATGCGAAGCCGCGGCGCCGCCTCGCGGCAACGCCCTTCAAGTACCGTGACCCCCGCAGCATCCAGCCGCGCGGCTGGGTGTACGGCTTCCACTACATCAGGAAGTTCGTCTCCGCGACGGTCGCCCCGGGAGGCGTCGGCAAGTCGTCCCTCGGCATCGTTGAGGCCCTGGCCATGGCGACCGGACGTCCTCTCCTGGGCATCGCTCCCAGAGAGCGGGTCAAGGTCTGGCTGTGGAACGGCGAAGACCCGATGGAGGAACTAGAGCGGCGTGTGGGCGCCGCGATGCTCCACTACGGCATCCAGCCTGAAGACGTTGAGGGCTGGCTGTTCCTCGACTCCGGCCGCGAGATGGAGATCCTCCTGGCAGTCCAATTGCCAGGCGGGGCCACGCTCAACCATCCGACCATCCAGGAAATCCAACAGACCATCCTCGACAACGACATCGGGGCCGTGATCCTGGATCCTTTCGTGTCGATCCACCGCGTGTCCGAGAACGACAACGGCATGATCGACATGGTGGCGAAAGCCATTGCCGGGATCGCCGACCGGACCAACTGCTGCTTCGACCTTGTGCACCACGTCCGCAAGACGAACGGCGGAGAGGTGACGGTTGAGGATGGCCGCGGCGCGGTCGCTCTCCTGGGTGCTGTTCGGGCCGCTCGTGCCATGAACCAAATGAGCCAGGACGAGGCTGACCGCTGGGGCGTCGAAAACAGGCGGCTTCACTTCAGGTACTTCGACGGCAAGGCCAACTTGGCTCCGCCGTCCGAGGGCTCGACGTGGTTCAAGATGGAGAGCGTGGACCTGGAGAACGGGAACGCGAAGCATCCGAGCGACCGCGTCGGCGTTGTGACACGTTGGGAGACCCCGAACGCCTTTGACTCCGTGACCATGGAGCAGATGCACGAGGTCCGCCATCGCGTCTCCGAAGGGAAGTGGCGTGAGAGCTCGCAGTCCCGCGAATGGGTCGGCTACCTCGTCGCGGAGGTCGTGGGACTGAACCCTGGGGAGAAGGCTGACAAGGCCAGGATCCAGACCATCCTCAAGACCTGGTTCGCGAACAAGGTCCTCAAGGTCGTCACGGACAAGGACGCGAAGGGCAATCCTCGCCCCTTCGTCGCGGCGGGCGACATGCAGGGTTAGCGGTTCGTTCCTCCCTTCCCCACCTCGCGGCCTCCAAGGTGAGGAACAGGTGAGGAGGTGAGGATAACCGCACTCCCCACCCCACCTTCCTATGGGGGGTGGGGGGTGTGGTGGGGAAGAACAAGCAAGGTGATGGGGTGGGGCAATGGTGGGTGAAACAGGACAATCGGGCGGGGCCGGCGCGGATGCTCTCTTGGAGGCAGGACCGTCGCTAATCCAGTCCGGGGCGCGGGGGCTCTTCGGCCTCTTGATCACGGGGGCGCCGATGGACGGAACGTTGCAGTGGGTTGGGGTGACCGTCATCAACATGCTCGCCGCCTGGCGCCTGAGCCGGGGCACGGTGCGGTATCTTCCCTTCGTCGAGGACGAGGCGTTCCGGAGTGCCTTCCGGAACATGGAAGAGGGCATGGCGGAACTCACCGAACAGGTCGATCTGTTCGCAAGGCGGGGTGAAATGGCATGGCCGCGGGATGTTGTGGTCGCCTATGCCAACGCCATCGAAGAGCAGGCCTACGAGCTCGCCGCACAGGTCGGAGGAGAGGGGCGCGTGAAGCCCATCTTCGAGGCCAGAACGGGCGACGGGGAGGGTGACAACACCACCCCTGGGGTCGTCGAGATGGCTATGGCCTATCTTCGGACCAAGGCCCTGGAGGTCGCCGGCCTGGCGCTGTCGATCCAGACTGAACTTCAGGCGGCCGCAGACGGGGAGGAAGGGAAAGAGGCTCTGAGCAATGCCGAGCGGGTGCGCCGGAAGCGTGAACGGGAACGCCGGGGGCTCCGGCACATGATCCCCGTCAGCGTCTACGACGGGGACTTGGATCTACTGCGGGACTTCGGCCATCTCCGGGGGACCGAGACAACCAACAGGGACGCCATTGGGCGCGCCCTCGAGGTTTTCCTTGCCGGGGCTTACCTCTCCAAGCCGTCGAAGGCGGTACCGTTCGAAGGGCGTCTTCTGGCGCAGTTGGCACGGCTCAAGGATCTGCATTCCGACAAGGGAGATGAGTAATGGTTGGTCGTCCTCGCCTTGCGGGTGAGCGTTCACCCGTCACGGGTCGTCTGAAGCAGACTTGGCGCGGCGTCTCGGAGCCGTCGCGCCGTCAATCCGAGCTGGAGAGGCTTTTGGCCAAGGGGCTGATCGAACGCCGGCACCTTGCGGTCGCTCGGCAATGGGCCGGAATCGTCGGGCAACATGACCGCGTGATTTCGGCGCCTGTTCGTACCTCGCGGAGCCCGGACTACGAAGCCGGCCGCTCGGGGAAGTCGGATGGTGACGGATACCGCTGTAGAGGATGCGACGGCCAATGCGAGGCCAAGTGCTCCTCCGCGGACCGCGTGAAGGGTCAGTGGGACAGGGCGAAGGCAGCCCTCGGTTCCTCCTGGAGCATCGCCTATGACGTGGTGCTCCTCGACTTCGGCTGTGACGATGTCGACGCCCGACGGCTGCGGGATGGGCTGGAGCGGCTCGCCCAAGTCTGGGACAGCGTAGGCAAGTAAGAAGAATGAGAAGAAAAAGAAGCATGCTTGTAATGCGCTAAGTACAGTAGCAATCGCTCAATAACTAAGAAGTATCCAACTATAATTGGCCCTCCATTCTAGGTAATCTCTATACGAAACCTAGAATGGAGGACTTATGTTCGAAGCTCCAAATCATTACGAGCGTCGGGCCAAGTACCCTGAAGTTGTTACGACGCGGGTTCCTACCGAACTTCGTGAGGCGGTGAAGCAGATTGCCGCCCAAGAAGACGTCTCGATGCACGAGTTCATCCGTCGCGCCATCGGCGAGAGGATCCAGCGCTTCGGGAACGGCATGAACGGCGAGGATGCCATTCCCTCGTTTGGCGCCAGGGCCTGACCATGCAGGCGGATGCGCGGGAAGCAACCAGCTTGGGGCTGGATAAGGCACAGGCATGGGAGCAGACCCGCACGGCTGCCATCGTCGACCTGGAGCAGGCACAGGCCTTCCTTGGTCTTGTCCTTGCTCAGATGCGGAACGCTCCGGGGAACTCCGAGGCTCTCAACTACGCCCTTCGGGGATTCCACCACCACGCAACGGGTGCCCTGAATCTTCTGAAGGAATACGGGAACACGGCTCGCCTTGATGCGATGCCGGCCGAGGGGAACGCCTGATCATGGCTGAACCTCTCTCCAATTCGCTCCAGCAGGCCTTCGATCAGGTCAATGCATTCGCTCGCACGGACGAGGATCTGCGGGAGCTCGCGGACATCATTGGTCCGGAGGCGCTCGAGCATGTCAAACAGGCTCGTGAATGCCTAGACCTCATCATCAAGTCTTGGGAACAGGGGCGTACCGATGGACTGTCAGTCCACGGCTACTTTCTCCAGCATCAAGAGCACATTCGGCAATCTCTGGAGATTGCCGAGAGCTACACCGCCCTTGTGGCGGATGCCTTTCGAGCCTCTCGGGATGATGCAGAGCAGCTACCCGCACCCGTCGCACCTGAGACGCCGTGGCTCTTCAGCATCCCGCTTGACCGCACCATGCAGGAAGCCGCGCTTTGGGTGCCCCACTTCCGTACCTTCGCGAAACGCCGCAATTCGCAAGCCATCCTTGAGGCCATCGAGGCCGGGGATGTGCAGATCCACCTCGTCCTGGACCGGGGCGAAGTCGTGGCAGCCATCGGAACCCGCGTGTTCGATCACGAACGGGGACGCATCGGCGAACTGATGTGGTGGGGCGGCAAGTCGATCCCAGCCACGCAATCGGTCCTTCCAGAACTCTTCCAATTCCTCGGGGAGCAAGGGTGCTCCCGTCTCATTGCAACAGGCCGCGAGGGCCTGACGCGCATTCTTGAGCCGCACGGCTTCAAGCGCACACAGATTACTTTGGAGAAGCCTTTCAATGTCCGATAATTGGTTCGGTGGCGGCAACAAGCAGCCCGCGACCTCCACGCAGTCTCCGTGGGATCCTACACAGCAGCCTCTCAAGAGCATCATGGGGACGGCTGGCAACTTGTATAACCAATACAAGAACAAGTCGACGCTCGCCCCGATCAATGGCTACACGACTGATGCTCTGAACCAGACGCGGGCGCTTGCTGCTCAAGGCATCCCGAACCTTGATGCGGTCTATGGTGCGCAGTCGTCGCTCCTCGGCAACGGCGGCATGACCTCGGGCATGAACCAGGCGGCCGGCATCCTTGGCGGCATTGCCTCAAGCGGCGGTATGTCCCCGGATCTGCAAGAGGCGGCCGGGTACCTGAAGAACTTTGCCTCGGGCCAGTACAACGAGGACCCGCGTCTTCTCAGCATGGTCAATGCGGAGCGCGACAACGCCATGAACGCCATGGCGACCCGCATGGGTGGCGGCCGTTATGGCTCTGCCGCAATGGGTACGGGCTTCGCCAACGCGTCCGCTCAGGCGACTGACCGCTTGATGCTGGAGTCGAACGAAAACAACAGGAACAGACAACTCCAATCGGCTGGCATCCTCGGGGACATGTACCAAGGCGCCGCCAACCGTGGTCTGTCGGCTGCTGGTGCGATGGGCTCGCTCTACTCGCAAGGCGCCGACAACATGATGGGTGCGATGTCGATGACGGGCGCCCTGAACAATCTCCGGTATGACTCCGCCAGCAGGTTGGCAAGCGTCGGTGACTATTACCAGCAGCGGGATCAGGCGAACTACGACAAGAAGTTCGACCGACTTGCGCAGCTCTCCAGCTTCATCAACCCGATTGCTGGCATGGGCAAGACTACGACCGCCACGAAAGCTACGCCGAGTGCTGCTCAAGGCATCTTGGGTGGCGCGATGGCCGGCAACACTCTGCTGGGTCCTTGGGGCGCCTTAGGAGGAGGAATCCTCGGTGGCCTCGGTGCGTTCTCGTAAGGAGGCCAGGACATGAGCAGTGGAATTCTTGGCGGGATCCTTGGCGACATGGGGTCCGGAGGCTTCGGGATCCTGGGTGGTACTCCTGCCGCCTCTGTCCCGGGGGTGCCGGCCCCGCAGTATGGGACGGGCCTCCTCGGTGGCCTGAACCGCATGGCGGACCAGAACCCCTATGCGCAGTTGCAGATGGCTGCCGCCCTCCTTGATGGAGAGGGCTGGGGCGCGGGCCTGAAGGGCTTTGCCGAAGGTGCCCAGCAGGACCATGCCCTGCGGCTACAGCGGCAGAAGCAGGCCGAACTCGAACAGAAGCGTCTCGGGTATCAGAAGTTCGCCGAGGAAATCGGTCATCCTGAACTTGCCAACATGCCGGACGTCCTCGACTCCCTGGCTCTCGACAAATACAAGCGCCGCGAGCCGACCGAATGGGACCGCCTCACGCAGGGGCTGTCCTCTGATGAGTTGCAGAAGGCGAAGCGCTACAAGCTCGGTCTCGAGACCAAGCCCGCGACCACCGATGACATGGTGGAATACGAGTATTCGAAGAAGGATCCTGCCTTCGCAGCATTCCTCCGGTCGAAGAAGGGCGCCGCCAATGCGCCGAGCGGCTATGCCTATGGCCCTGACGGCAAACTGGCGCCGATCCCTGGCGGCCCGCAGGATCCGGACAGGGACATCAATGAGCCGCTCCCTGGTGAAATCGGTGCGCGGTTCGGCCTTGCCAATGAATATTTCCGACGCTTCGACGGGATCGAGACGGATCTGAAGTCAAAGGATCCTCGAGCCGTCGGTCCGATCGATAGCCTTGGTTTCGGCCAGAGCGGCGCCATCCAGCGTGACATGAAGCTTGGCTCCGAGGCCATGATCCGCATGTTGACGGGGGCCGGCATGAACAAGGAGGAGGCCGAAAACGAGGTTAAGCAGTACCTTCCGGATCCGAGAGACAGCCCGGCAACCGTGCTCGACAAGCAGTATCGTCTCCGCTCAGCACTCCGGAGCATGCAGCGCGAAGCTCTCCAAGGAAGGCGGTCGAGACGTCAAATCGAGACGGAATATCCGGCGTTCGAGAGCCCCAACTTCGAGGAAGTGCAGAAGCGGGTGTACGCGGGTGCTCGGAAACCCATCGGCCAGAACCGTGCGTCAGTCACGGCTCAACAGGCTGCCAGCGGCAAGACGTCCTCGGGCGTCACTTGGTCGGCACGGTGAGGTGACCCATGACAATCCTCACCATCGGCAACAAAGAGGTGGAAGTCAGCGATGACTTCCTGAATCTCTCTCCGGAACAGCAGAATGCGACCGTTGAGGAAATCGCTCAGTCACTCGGCGTCACGGGTGATCAGGCAGGATCCGACACGGGTGAAGAACCCGAACTCACGGCGGGACGCGCCGCAGGCCTTGCGGGTCGTGCAGGTGTGCAGGCAATCCCCGGCGCAATCGCAGGCCTGCCGGCGCTCGCCTATGACGGCACGATTGGCTTCCTTCAGAACATGGGCACCCATCTCGTGAACGTGAAGCGTCGGGCACTCGGCGAGGAAGAAGCGCCTTACCGTGATCCCTTCGCGACGACACAGGCCGTCTCTGCCCTTGGTGAGGCTGGGGCTGATGCTCTCGGGCTCCCCAAGCCGGAGACAGACAACGAACGCATTGCGGTAGCAGGTGGGCAGACCGCCCTCGAGGCATTGTCGGGCGCCGGCCTCGCCAAGTTGGGCGCCAAGACGGTCGAAGGCGGAACGCGGCGGGTTCTCACGGAACTGGCAGATGCTCCCTTCACACAGGGCGCCATCGGTGGCCTTGCTGGAGCTGGTGCCCAGACAGCGGTTGAGAACGACGTCAATCCTCTCATCGGCACGGGTGCCGGCCTGGCTCTCGGCATCACGGGGGCTGCTGTCCCCGCACTGGCGCGGCAAGGCTATCGGTCCGCAACCAATGCCCTCGATCAGGCTCTATTGCGGTCGCCGGAGGCTCGTGAGCAGGCAGCAAGGACTCGTATCTACGACGCCGCTTCGGACCCTGACGCCGCCCTACGTGAACTCGACGAAGGGGCGGGGGCTGAACTCGTTCCGGGATCGAAGCCCACGACATTCCAGTCGACGGGTGACATGGGTCTTGGTTCCCTCGAGCGGGAATTGCAGACGGCCAATCCGGAGCGGTTCGCTGAGCGTCGAGGCGCAGAAAATTCGTCTCGCCTGGAGTCCTTGCGATCCGTTCAGGGGGACGGGAATGCGGAGGAGATTGCCTCCTTCCTTCGTGGCCAACTGGACGAAATCGACAGCATCACGGCAGGGTATGAAACCAAGGCCCGCGCCGCGGCTGAAGATGCGGCTGGCCGTCTCCGTCCCAGCGAGGACGCTGACGCCGTCGGACGCTCGCTCCGGGGCGATATGCAGGATGCCGAGGAGTTGGCTCGGCAGCGTGAGGCCTCCCTCTGGAATGCCGTTGATCCGGACGGAACCCTCACCGCTCCCATTCAGGGTGCCAAGCAGAAGGTGGCCAGCATCTATGACAGCCTGAGCGACGCTGCGCGGCTGAAGGTTTCGCGTGACGAGAAGGCCATCACGGACCTGATCCGCGACAAGCCTGGTGTCGTCTCCCTCCGAGAGATGATGGATCTCCAGTCCGTCATCAAGGAAACCATGCGTGAGGAGTTGAGCCGGAAGGGTTCAACCCGGACCTATGCCCGCCTGACGCAATTGCAGCAGGTTCTCCGGTCGGCTATGGAAAGAAGTGCGGCGGAACGGATTGCTTCCGACCCTGCCACCAACGGACGTTTCCAGGCCCTCGTCAATGAGTTCCAAGCCGGATCTGCTCAAGGAATTGGAAGCGGCAATCGCGCCGCTGGAGCCCTACGAGCGGGCTCGGTTTCTGGCATGGGTGGAGAAGCGTCTGCGCAAGGACGCGGACCTGGATCATTTGCGGGCTCTTCGCGAGTACAAGGCTCTGCACAACAAGGCCGCGGGCTCTCCCTAACCCAATTCATCGCCAAGAACGGCGGCCTGCCTCTCGACGCCGAAAGCACGGCTCGGGATTGGGGCAACGTCTCTGTCGGCCGCTTCGGCAAGCTGGCTCGTCCTGAAGGTCGTTCGGTCGATGGGTACTGGCGGAACAAGCTGATCGAGGAGGGCTATCTTTCTCGCGATGCGGACGGCTACTCCAGCCGCGACATCACCAAGGAACTGTATGACGCCATCGAGAACGAGCGGGCTGGCCGCAAGACGCACACGGCTTCGGATGAGATGCGCTCGAGCCTCTTTGAGCCTGATGGGCAGGAAGCGGATTTCCTCGCGGCCTCGAGGCAGCTACGGGAAGAACTCCAGAACGTCGGTGTCCGTCCGGAAGAGATGAGCGCTCGGGCCTTCAACGATGCCGTTGAGCGGATCGCCCGGGGCGAAGAAACCGACGCCATCACGGCATATGAGCGGGCCGTCATGTCCCTCGAGGACGAGGGGCCTGTGAAGGCAGCCTATGCCCCGCGGGAAGGCTCTTCCGCTGGTTCTCTCCTGGATGGGTACAAGGACGATCCGGAGGTGGGCAAGCGGTATCGGGCAGCCACTGAGGCGACCCGCGACAAGCACAAGACCTTCCGTCAGGGGTACGTTGCCCCGATGCTTCGCCGAGAAGGTGAGAAGGGCAGCTTCCGCATGGCGGACGGCTCGGTGGCCAAGAACGCCTTCATGCCTGGTCCGACGGGTGGAGAGCGCATCAAGGCTCTGGTCAAAGCCGGGGCCAAGATGAGCGACGTGGCAGAGGCGGCCGCCCTGTCCCTCCAGAAGGCCAACGTCTTCAAGGCTGACGGTACGATTGACGCCGCGAAGCTCCAGCGGTGGCGGTCCTCGCACGCTGATGCCCTGCGGGAACTGCCTCAGGACGCCCGTGCGAAGTTCGCCAATGCGTCTCTGGCGTCTCAGACCCTCGAGCAGGTGGCGGCGCTCCGGAAGCAGCGGTTGGACGGCTACAACAAGAGCGTCCTCGGCAAGCTTGCCAAGGTCGACACGGCTGACCTTCCCGGCGCAATCGGCCGGATCCTGAACAGCAGCGATGCCAACAGGCAGATGGGGCAACTCGTAACGGCCGCCAACAAGGACAAGAACGCGAAGGAAGGGCTGCGCCGGGCTGTGGCCGAGTACATCCAGGACCGCTTCATCTCCAACAAGGAAGTAGGCGCCTCGGGTGAGAACGGGATCAGGGCTGATGCCTTCCAATCCTTCGTCAAATCAAAGAAGGGCGCTCTGACGCTCGTCTTCGGGCAGGAGCATGTTCTGCGGCTTCAGGCTATCGCTGATGACCTCAAGCGAGCCGGGCGGTCCCTTCGGGCTGTTCGTGTGCCAGGCAATTCCAACACGGCTGCGGACGTCGGGGCCGCACTGGAGAAGGCGACCAAAGGAGCCGGCAAGAGCTCCCTCGTCACGCAGATGCTCATCGCGGGTGGTGCTGGCTTCATGGCTGGTGGCCCGAAGGGTGCGGCGCTGGGTGCGGGTGGTGCGTGGGCCAAGGAACTTGCGGGCTCAATGCGGGCGGCGGGCCTCAAGAAGGTCGATGACCTGGTTCTCGAGATGATGCTGGACCCGCAGTTGGCAAAGGTCGCACTGATGAAGGCGCCGATCACCAGCAAGGGAGCCCAGAAGGTTCTCGCTGACACCCTGGCCCGACGCTCTGTCCTCGCCGGGGCCGCCGCGGTGGGAGGCCCCTATGGACAGTAAGTCTCCCGCCCTCGAGGCGAACATGGATCACTTCGTGCGGTCTATCGGGCATCTCATCCTCATGAAAGTGGATCCCGAGGCCGCGAAACGGCGTAACCTCACAGGGACGTCGATCGATCAAGGATCAAGCCATGAACCGCCTCGCCCTCACCATCCTGACAACACTGGCGCTGGGGAGCCCCATCATGGCGCGTGATAACACCTACGAACCCGTGCGGCCTCCGACAGGTGGTCCGAAATCTGACCATGAGGCGCTTCTGCACTCCGACCGGAGCCGAGAGCTGGACGAGATTGTCCGCCTCACGCTCCAAGGGAACAAGGAAGCGGCCGAGGAGGCTTATGAGGCCTACCGCAAGAAGTACAACCCGCTCCCAATGGGATCCTATCCCGGGGCACAGGAACAAGCCCGTCCTCGCCCTCGGCAGGAATTCGGCACCCCGATGACGCTGCCCCCGGAGGCGCGATAGATGCCCAATCCTTTATCCGCATTCGGTGTGCGTGACATCGATTACGCCATGAGCGTAGGTATGGTGATGGGCGAGGCCCTGGACGAAGGTCTGGTTGGCATGGGCCTTGTCGCCGCCACCGCCTTGAATAGAGCGCAGAACCCGAGTGCCTACCTCTCTCGTTCGGCCGCCTTGGGTGACGTGTTCGCGGCGCCCTTCAGCGCAGAGACGATGGTTGACGCGACAACGAGAGGACGATCCCTCTCCGGCAAGGGGCGGCAATTCTCCCCGACCTTCAATTCGAACATCTCCGGTGCGTCGACAGCAGGACATGCCAACTTCAAGGCTGGTCTGGAGGCCTCGCTCAAGGCTGCCTTCGATCCTGAATTCTCGCCGGCCCTTGGCATTCGACAGGACGGCTTCCTGCGAGCCCAGAAGGCGGTTGAGGTGGCCGTCAAAGCCCGCGACCTGGGGATCGATATCGGTCTTGGCGTCGAACATTTCTCGGCGCCAGGGTTCGAGAGAGATGCAGGTGTCGGCCCCAACCGTTCCCGCTTCGGAGGGCACAGTGTCTCGCCGACGGGTGGATGGCCTGCGGGCGTGACGGCTCCGACGCGTTCGGAATTCGCAAGCCGCTTCGCCGCCGCGGCCGCCTTGGCGGGGGTTGATATCCCCGACGACATGGTGGCGGACATCACGGCGCACACGAACCGCGCTCAGATCATGGCGGCCGCTCCGATCATCCAGCGCCAGGCTCAGGACTACCTCTCGCAGGAACTGGAGCAGGATGTGATGCCGGGTCTGAACTACAACGACCTGGTGCAGAGGACCGGCTTCGATGCTGTCGACGTTCCCGACGTCACGGGACAACTCGGGATCAATCCTCCGGGGGCGCTCGGCTTCGCAGAGAACTTCGGCATCACTCCGGACAATGAACAAGCTATTAGCCCGCCGGATCCCATTGGGCGGGTGGATTTCGCTGGGTATCTCGATCCTGTTGGGCCGAGTCCTATCGATGGTCCTGACGCCATCACGGGTACTGGCGCGATTGCGCCTGCCGGGGCGTTCAGTGGGCAGCCCCTTGGTCCGTCGCAGGGTTTCACCTCTCCGGACGCAGCCGCATTGTTCGGTGGCGCTCCCATGGGCTCCCCGCAGGCCTTTGATGCAGGATGGGCGCCGGGTTTCGAGGGCTTCAGCGCGCCAGGGCTGATCGATCAAGCCTCCTTCGATGCTCGCTTCAACGGCGCCATTCCAGAACGTGCCATTGAGACAGGCTATCCGGAGACGGATCTGGGTATCGTTTCGCCCCGTGCTCTCGGGATGGGCGAAACCTTCGGGATCAATGCAGGGGGCTTCACTCCCTCGGGCTTCTCGGCAGGTGTGGATGCTGGTCCTTACGGCGTCACCCCAGACGCGTCCGCTCCCTCCCTCGAGGCACGAAATGCGATGGATCGCTTCGAGGGCGCCATGGCCGTGAGGAACTCCACGGCTCCCGACATGACCAATGAAGCCATCGCGGGTCGCATGAATGCCGACCTGGGCCGCGTCTCCGAGAAGGAACAGCAGGCCTATGAACGGGCCATGTCTGAGTACAATCGGGAGAAGGCGCAATACGAGCGGGATCTGGCTGCCTACAACGCGGCAACGAAGTCCTTCTCTGCCACGCCGACGGGCTTCAACACCGACATCTCATCCCTCGAGGCTCCGGTGGCCTCTGGCCTGAATTCCTTCGGTCTGTCTGGTTTCACCAATCCTATGACGGGATCCGCAGTTGGTCCGGCCTTGGCTCCTCAGAGCCTGAGTAGGCCAACGCCTCCGACGAGGCCGAGCGCACCAGTTGCCCCGGCTCCGGTGGCGTCTGTCCGGACGGCTTCGACCAGTGGCGTTCCGGAAGGCTGGAGTCCTGGTGTCGGCCCCGACGGTTGGGGTGGCTACATGTCCGGGGTTGGGGGTCTTGCGGGGATGGATCTCGACAACTTCGGGAAGTCCTATGAGAACTACATGAGCGAGATGGCGGCGACCGCTCCCGCAACAACCTCTTCGTTCGGACCCTTCGGCTGGAATGACAAGACGGGCCTGACCATTGGCGGGTATGCATCCCCCCTCGAGGCATTGGGCCTCACGAAGGCGAACCCGACGGCCCCGCAGAAACAGCAACCGCAGAAGGAACAGGGGTTCTTCGAAGGCTGGAGCACCCCGGGGCTGATTGGTGGTGCTCTGGGATTGGCAACAGGTGGTCCGCTTGGTGCCATCATGGGGTATCAGGGAGGCAAGCTCGGAGCCCAGGCCTTCAATGCCGTCGGCGACATGTTCGAAGGGCAGAACCCCTTTGGCGGCAAGTTCGACGGCTTCGGCAACTTCTTCGGTGGACCGGCCGCAAGCTGGGACAACTGGGACCCGGCAACTTACGGCTTCGGGCCTGGCTTCAACGAGCGGGGCGAACGTTCGCATACAGGCCGCGATGAAAGCGGGAACGCTACCGTGGGCGATGGCTCCTATGGCGAGAGAAGCGGCACGAACCCCAATAACCCCCAAGGAATTCTCTGATGATCATGAAAGGTGGAAATCTGCGGAATTCCGCAGACACGGCGCGACGGGCTGCCGTATCGAACTCTGCGCAGGATCTGGACGGACAGGCTCGCCTCGAGGTGGAGGGAAAGTCCCTCCACTCTGAGGAGAAGGGTCATGATCCCGAAATCCTGCTGTGTGTGCGTTGGGCGGCCGCCATGGAAACGGCGAGGGCTTCGCATGGGTAAGGCGGTCAGTGTTTCAACCGAGAAAAAACAGGGGAAATCGGCCGCCACCAAGGCGGCTGTCCCTGCCCCTCCGAAGGCCGCACCAACGGAACGGGATAAGCGGGAATCTTTAGACGCCAAGGCTCGCATTCTGTCCCGTCGCAAGCGGGTTCAGGTAAAGTCTACGGGCGAAGGCTCCAAGATGGAGCTTGATGCTATGCACTCCGATTTTGAGGGCTGGTCCGCACAATTGAAGGATGCCTTCGGAACCACGTCACACGACTTCATGGCGCGGTCCATGGCTCTCTTGGGAACGGCCATGCAACGGTCTGGGAATGGGAGAGCCGAAGGGATCAATGCCGGCCTGGCGGTCGTGGCTGGTGTTCGCCCTGAGAACGAGACAGAGGCCATGCTGGCGGTGCAGATGGCAGCCACGCATGAGGCTGCCATGTCCATGCTCGATATCGCCCGGGGCAATGGCACGGTGCCGGCGATCCAGGCGGCGGGCGGCCTCGCTGTGAAGCTCCTACGCACCTACACAGCCCAAATTGAAGCCCTCGCCAAGCTCCGGCGCGGTGGCGAACAGACAGTGAGAGTTGAGCATGTCCATGTGTACCCCGGAGGCCAAGCTATCGTCGGAAACGTCAGCAACCACGGGGGTGGTGGGGGTACACAGCAAAGTGGTGATCAACCCCATGCACCCATCGATCCGAAAGCTATTGCCTTTGCTCCAGGCTCCCCGGTGTGGAGCGAGGACACGGGTCGGAACGCCGTGCCAGTCCCCGGCCGTGAACGGTAAGAACCGATGCAGGATGCACGGGGGCGCCAAGGGGAGCGGCGCTCCTCGGGGAAAGGCCAATGGCAGCTATAAGCACGGTCTCTTTACGTGTGAGGCTATTGAAAGTCGGCGTGCGGTCCGAGAGTTGATGGCGCGGGCACGGGAGCTATCGAGTGCTGTCCTGTGTGGATAGCATTCGCGGAATGGTCATTCGGTTGGGAGCCCGGCACCACCCGAAAACTCGATCCGTTTACGAGATACGAGATAGGTGATGTTCGTCTCGCCTGAGGATGTCAGCACTTTAAGCAGAACCTTGTTTTTCTCTGTAGGGACCCAGCACCCCGTTGCCCCAAGCTCGGATTTCCCGCCCGACGCCCAATACATATCTAGCGCCTTCTGGCCTTTGCATTCACCTAGTGACGCTTCCGTATCCTGAAGCAGAAACACCGCCTCTTCGTCATCCGTGTCAAAACGAGGAATAGCAATTTTGCCGATGGTGCCGGCACTTGCGCTGGTCGTTATGAGAAGTCCGGCCAAAAAGGGGAGATATAATTTCATGGGTCACTCTTTCTCGCGAGTGGCTAGCAGACCTAAGTTCCCGAGTCGATGTGCTAGAGCCAAAGCGGGGATGATCGAGGCCCCCCTTCAGAAAACTTCAGATTGGCACCCGCTTCCCTATTGAAGAATGTTAAAGGCGAGGGCGCCCTCGCCTACAGGCCGTTCCTCACATGGATCGGCATTGGCCTTCTCATCCTCAGTTCGTTCCTATCCATGGAGGTGGTGAAGGACGAATGGCTGGGAGATCGACGAGACAGAAGGGCCCCCGGTTTTAGAACTGGGCAGAGGATCAAAAGCGGCGCGACGGCACCCAGCCATTGCCTCTACACTGAGGGCACTCTTTTGATACGTCGTGCCCTGTTCCCGAGCAGGTTGGGCAGGGCCGCCAGTCATCCGTTCCGATCCGGCTGGAGTAGACGCCAGAGCAGCGGATCATTCGTCCCTTGTGGTCTCGTGACCTCTCGGCGCATTGTTGGTTGATAGCAGTCACATTGAACCGCACTGAGCCGCACTTCGTACATGCCGCAACAGGCTTTGGCTTTAGTTGTGTTTCCATTCAGTAGTCTTCCTCGTCGCGAGGAATGATGCGCTTGATGTTCGCATCCAGAGCCGTGATTGCGTCCCTAATTTTGTCGAAGAGCCTCGGCGGCAAGAAGCCGTAGTCGTATTTGTCCGGTCGATTGCGTGCGATTGGGTACAGGTCGTACCCGGGCCAGATGAATTCATTGAGTTCATCAAGGATGACCCACGAGGGGTCATTGTCCAAGCCTAGATGCTGCTTGACCCTTGGGGGGATCTCAATGCCACGATCCTCGTATTTGGGTTCGAGGTGGGTGATTGGCGCGACCGTGACTAGGGTCTGGCCAGCATCGGTTTTGCTAGCCAGAATGATTGCGCAGGGACGCTTCTTCTCCCCCTGTGTGCCTCCAGCGTCGAATTCATGGCTCCATAGGAACTCATAACAAACGACAAGACCGGGTTCAGGGGCAGGTAGCGGCATCCCAGCACTAAGTATTAGTCATCCAGCAATGCGTTTAGATACGCATGCCGTTCATCCATGGTCGTATTCTGGATCTCTTTAACCTTATCTTCCGTCAGATTGCCGACAAGAAGTACCTTGCGGGCTTTTGCCTTTAGGTACGCATACTCGGCAAACTCCTCTGGAGACAAGAAGAACCCAGCCGTTCGCCCATGATTAGTCACTTCTACAGGTTCCTTATGCACACTGTGCTGGAACTTCGCGATATTACGCGCGAATTCTGTTGCAGTTACACGCATGTCACTAGCCTCCTTGCCGTGACGATGTGTGTAAAATACGCATTTTGCGTAAAAGTTCAACCCTAATGTCGTGCGCCAGCGTGTTTATCTAGCTGGCGGCCGCTTTGGGAACGCGCCGGGCCCAGCGCGTCATCCACCGAAGCGGATCCCCTTATCCCTGGGGCCAAAGTGACCGGACCGACCGCGATTAGATGCCCAGCCTTAGCTGTCCCCCATCTCACGCCCGAGGCGGCTCGGCCGGAACCTATCTCATCCTAGCTGCTGCATTCGGTCATGAACAGTCAGCCTCAGTAATCCCGAGAGTGCAGCCACATCCCCGCCTGCGTGAACGATGGGCGGAGTGTGGTGAAGCGGGATTCAGGATGCTCTAGTCAGCCATACTCAGGGAAGCCACGATGGCGTGGCACTTGATGCTCGACGCCCTGTGGCGGTGGCATGCCTGTTGAAGCAGTTCAGCGGTCTCCGGCTGGCCATACCGCACCAACTCATCCGCTAGCATGGCCAAATGGGAGGCGAGTCTCTCCTGCACTTGAGCCATTTTCTCTAAGGTTGTCTTGTAGTCTGAGGCCGCCTGTCTCAACTCAGCCGCGGGGTCTTTCATTCATGGCCTCCTTACCGCTGAGCCACTGTTAGCCTCGGGGACCACAGCGGTCGGAGAAGAGGCTCGGCAACAACCCCGCCAATGATGGCGAAGGAAGCCAAAACGAGCCCGATCCGGCCATAGAGCGCAATACGAACCTTCTGGGTCATCAAACCCTCCAGCCGTCATATGTAGCAAGTAACGTAAGGAGCGCGGTTCCGGTTGCCAATACGGCCACGTCGCCCCCTTGGTTGATTTATTTGACGTAGCTGGCGGCCTTCAGGCGAGAAGGAACCGCCTCCCAGGTGGGGACTTCCCTTGAGGAGCCTTGCACGGAGCGAAAAATGGTTGGCAGCCCAGATCCACGGGATCCGAAACCGGACGATCCCATATTGCCGGACTCGGCTCCCTTACCTGAGCTTCCGGAGCTTGATCCCGTGCCCGAAGACGGCACCCCATCCGAGCATGGAGATCCTGAGCCCGACGACGTGCCCTATGTTCCGCCGCCTGGCACGCAATAGCTGGGAGAGCCGCGATGTCTGACATCCCCTACCCAGATACGCCGCAGCCGGACATTCCTGTTCTTCCGGAGCCTGACATGCCGACGCCAGTCCCCGAGGTCGAGCCTGATCCCAGCGAGGAGCCCGACTTGCCGCCAGAGTCGCTAGGAGATGACGTCCCGAAGGTAGGCTTATGGAGCCTTGTGAGAACCCAGCAGGAGGTTATGCGTGATGTCAGATCCGCAACAGCCAGACGTTCCGTCTCCACCACCTCAGGTACCTAACGCGCCAGATCCCGGCCCTAATCCCGTCCTTCCTCCTGCTAGCCCTCCTAGCCTTCCAGGGAATGAGGAGCCTGGCGGCATTCCGCCGACCGCTCCCGCGGAGGTCCCGAACCCTGGAGAGCCGCTAGGTGTTCCACCCACGACGCCCCAGGAGGTGCCGACCCGGCCACCCTCATTCCCTCAGCCACGGCGATGAGCAGAGCCGCATCCCACCCGCGTCAGCAGATAGCGGGGTGTGGTGTAGCGGCATGGATTACCTAAAGTCCCTGCCTGGGCCGACCGTAGGCGGAAATAAGCGATGTGGCACAGTCACTAATGATAGGTCACAAGAGGTGACGCCATGAGCTGGACCGCAACGAGAAAGGCTCGTGCGCCAAAGGGCTTGGGAAGCACGAAACTACGCTTCCCCTGCTTTGATCGGCTCTTGTCGTGAGAAGGTATGAATACAACGGGCAATCCTGGACACAAGCGACGGGCGTCTCTCGCTAGCTGCCACCCATCGAGGTTCGGAAGGCGAACCTCGGTCACAAGGAGGTTCGCGGCGCAGGTATCCTTCAGGTCGGCCAGTGCCGCCTCACCGTTTTCGTATCCGATGACTTTGTAGCCAACCTCTTCCAAGACAGCACGAAGCGTGTCTCGTACAGCACCATCGGGATCAACAAGTAGAACAGTAGGTGCGGAACTCATGCTAGGATAAGAGGCGACAGGCTAAGTTGGATCCTTCGCCTCTCAGCCCCGCCGTATCAGCGGCAGATGGGGTGTGGGGAAGCGGGCTGGCTGATTGCTGAGGCGACCAAGGACAGTCGACTAGCTGGATGGCCCATGCGCCTTGTTGGAACCACTCTTGGTATCGAGCCGGGATTGGTTACGAACCACTCTGTCCCGATCCTCGGCCAGACTGTCCCAAGTCCTTGCCATTTCCACAAGCTGATTGCGCTGGTCCCCAGCGGGCATTTGTTGGGCTAGCGCTCTGCACTCTTGAGCGTGTTTTCGATATTCCGCAGCCGTTTTCATGGTTCTCTATGGTGCTCATTCATGCGCGGCCATTTAGCCACGCCAGAGCGCCTAAGCAACCTGGAAAGCTCTGCGGGCTCTCTCCCGGATCTCGTCCAGTTCGTCTTGGAGGGAATTAAGCTGCCCTTCCACCTCCTCAAATGAGGAGCACTCCGGCGTCATGTAAAGGCGCCCATCCTCGCCCCGGGTGTAGCGCAGGAGGGCAACTCTGACGGATGCCGGATCGTCGGGAGTTCCCGGCCTGATATCCAACTCAAAGGCTCCGAACACGTGCATGGACTCGTCTCCTCGTGGGTGCTTCAGAAAACTTCAGTTCCGAACTGGTACGGAACCGCTTCCGGATCGGTGGGGCTGCTAAGGAATGCTAAGGTTGCTAGGAACCTGACGAAACCTGACATCAGCCTTAAAGCGTAACCGCATTCCGGACCCGCGTCAGCGGATGGCGGGGTGTGGTGGAGCGGCGTTCCTCACTCGGTTTCCGTCACCGGATTTGCTCTCTGGGTGAGAGTATCGGGTGATCCCCTATAAGTTACCAAGGGGGAAATCGGGTGAGCATTTCGGGTTTCCGGTCTTTACCCGAAGACTCGCGAAATTTGGGCCACGTCCATATTCGAGCTCTGGTTCCTTGCATCGCCCTAGCGACAATCATCCTCACGTGGTGAGGAGGCCCATGCCATGGAAGTTTTCTACGAAGTCGAGGATCTGAAGCGCTACCGCACTCGAAAGCGGAAGCAGCGGGAGTATCAGGCAGCCTATAGGGAGCGCCTCAAGGATGACGGCGCCCCGGATCGGGAGGATATTGCCGCCGCATTCCTGCGGGGATTGCTGAAGCTGTGGGCCGTCGCCCCGGACAATGCCAGCGACTTCAAGGAACGCATCCTGGACGACATGGGGCGCGGCCGCTTCAGTCGGGAACAGGCCTCGAAGGTGCTGGATGGGATGATCGAGCGAGAGCGGGAGCGGATCAGGCGAGCAAAGAAGCGAGAGGAGGGCTGATGCCTCTCCTCTGTCCCTGGATGGCCCTGGGGCGGCGTCCGGTCAGTTGACCCGCTCTCCAGGCTTGGGGCCAGAGACGTCCGCCATAAGCCTCTGAATAGTGGCGAGGCGTCGCTCCTCCTCGGCATTCTTCGGGGCGCGACCGACGGCCAGCTCCAACTCGCTGATCATCTCGCCGAAGATGTCGACCGCGTATTTTCTCGTGTGTTCCCTGAGGTTGTCGGGAAGCTGCTTGAGCTTCTCGTCGATGCTGTGGCTCACCCACGTGAGATGCTGCTGGACGCCCTCGGTGCCGGACTTCTCCTCGAGAACCTTCCGGTAGACCAGGGCAAAGAGAGCGTACTTCATGCCCGCCTCGATCAGCTTCAGCCGCGTGGTCTTGTCTGTGGGGGAGGCAGACTTGGGGTCCCGCTTCGGGATCACGTTCTCCATGCTCATGCCTTCTCCGGCCAATTGGTCTTCGCGGCCTGGTGCAGGCGTCCAATCTGGTACGCGGTGAAGTCCTTGCCTGCTTCGGCATTGGCGCCGGGGTGCTCATCAAGGACGGTCTCGATGTAGGTTCCCAGCCTGTCCAGGTAACGCTCCGCCTTCTGAAGCTTTGTCTCCGGGGATGGGCCTGGGAGCTCGGCCACAAACTTCGTTGCCAATGCATTCGTGCTCACGAGGATCTCTTCCAGGACGATGAAATGAGCTTCAAGCTCGTCTTCCGTCAGGATGGGCGGTTCGGTGATTGTAGGCGTCTCGGGCATGAATGGCTTTTCCTCTGGTTGATCGGTTTGGCGAATAGCGAAACCTCATCCCTGCCTGCGCTAGCAGAGGCAGGGTGTGGTGTAGCGGGGGTGATGGGTTAAGGGGTGGGTTAAGCCTTGCACGGCGTCTTGTCCTTGTGCGCTGCCCTCCATGCCGCCTGCCCTCCTGGCAGCCTAATGACCACGCATCCGCCCGGCAGGTGGTCGATGATGTACCTCAAGGTGGAGAGCGGCTCGTCCTGTGCCGGCTCTTTCAGGACGAGGTGCCCGTACTTTTCGGGGAAGACCTCTGCCAGCATTTCCGGTGGCCAGTAGTGCTCAATCGGGGTCATGACCTCCCTCCTCTTCCCTGCTCAAAAAGGGCGTTCGCGCCCGCTCCGCGCAGCGGAGCGGAATATCTGACTTTCTTTGATCCATCTTTGAACAATCGTTGATCCATCATTGATACATCTTTGATGTTGCAACTTAAGCCGCTGATTTGAGGGCGTTTTCCCTCAAGGACTCAAAAAGGGCCGTCTGTTCGGCGCATTGGTTCAAGAAGTTCTTGCCCCAGGCTGCGGTCATTCGGGTATGGGGGCGGTGGACCGGACGAATGATGCCGACCAACTCGACGTTGGTGACGTGCGACCGGACAGGGCAGAGCCATGGATTGGCGCCGAGTTGCTCGACGGCCCATTCATGCTTGTGGTCGGTGATCATTGCCCTGCCTGCTCTATGCGCAGCGGTCGCAACGGCTCGTTCCTCGGGCTCTCCCTCGTTGGGAAGGGCATAGACGTGGAGGGCCTGTGCTCCCTCATTCATGCCTTCGACGATGTGCCCGACGTCTTCGATCAATCCGGCTGCCAGAAGGGCACGGACGGCGTTCCAGAGGGCTTCGCTCGATGCCGTCTTGTCGTCGCTCCTGAAACGCAGGAAGAGCGGATCCCATTCAGCCTGAAGGCTCTCACTCACGAAGCCCCAGACCGTGAAGTGACCACGGGTATAGATTTTCACGCGCTTGAACTTGCGATGGAGGTATCGCCAAGGAAGTCCTCCGTCCTCGGCGAGGTTGGCCAAGCGGTAGCAGTCCAGGAGGAGAGGAATGACCCGCTTGTCTTGGATCTGCCGCAGGCGAGCAAGTGGCGTATCTCCCTGGCCGAACCCATCAACGAGGGTGTTGGGCAGCCAGACCCATTCAGACTGTGCCGGCCGGAACCTGGACTTTCCCGGGGCAGCGTCCGTCGCCTCGAGGGCGCCCTTGGCGATGAGGGAATAGGCTGTCTGATAGTCTGGATCGGAGCCGGAGAGGATTGGGTCTTTCTTGGACAGAACGCGGTCCAGAACCTTGCTCTGTTTCGGTGTCAGCCTCGACCGTTCCGCCTGGAGCAAGCCCCACCTCACAAGAGAACGGCGGATGCCCTTTTTCCCTGTGGTGGGCGCCGTGATAAGCCCTGCCCGCTCCAGCGTCTTCAATGCAGCGTCGGCCCTACCTCGCGAGAGCCCCGTTCTCTCGTGGATTGCTGTCATCCCCGCGAGCGTGGTCTTCTGGTCCCGTCCGGTGAACCTGGCCAATGCGATGTAAGCAACGGCTGCATTGACGCCATCCCCGTATCGGGTCGCATCCTCAACGCATCTCCAGTCGACGGCAAAGAAGTTGCCCTTCGATCCGGAAGCCGCTGGGCTGCCTTCGGTGGTTTCGTCCTCAATGCTCATTCTGCTGATCAGTCCTCTGTCCGGCGTTCCCGGAAGCGCATGCCCGCCCCTCCCCCATTCTCAGGGATGAATTCCAAGCCAGCCTTCTCGAACGCCTCGATGGCAGCCTTGTTGTTCATGGTGGACATGCGGGCGCTCTCGTCCTTCGTTTCGAACGCGGAGACCGTCGGTTTGGGTATTCCCGAATTCTCGGAAAGGTCGGCCTGTTGCCACCCTAGGAGAGCCCTCGCAGCTCGGCAGAGCCGGGGTGTTAAGCGGATCGGTTGTGCAGCCATGAATGCCCCATTGTCATTGGTTTGAAACTAGCACCGGAAGCAGAAAAAAGCAATAACTCAGTTATAGGGCTATTGACAGGTACGAGGAGGAATACCTATTATTCAGTTATAGCAATCGAACTGAATTGTAGGAAATGAGCACTCAGCGGACCATAAATTGGAGCACGGCGATGCGGGACCTCCGCAGGGACCGTGTTGTACCTGCCGCCCCGGGGTTCCTCGCCGCCCGCTCCATGGAAATCGCTCGCCTGGATCGTGTCGCCAGGGAGGCGGCTGCCGTCCCCTTCGCGGTCGCTGGGTCGTATGACCGCTCGGCCATCATGAAGGCGGCCATCGCCTCTGCCCGTGCGCAGAAGGCCAAGGGATCCAAGACGCCCTGGTCCCAGCTCGTGGGCTTCGCTCTCAAGAACATCTGGCGCACCGCCAAAGCCCAACGCGCCTTCGCCGCTCACTGACGAGGATTCCCATGATTATCGAGACCTCCGACAACCGCTTCTTCCGCGTCCGTGAGACGGGCAATCCTGACCTTGCTCATGTGTGGTTTGGCGTGGCCGTGAAGCGCTCCAGGGGCGCCTGGATCGAGAAAGCGAAAGCCCGTGAGATCCTCGTCCGCAAGGAAGCCTCTCGCGTGGTGGAGGGCCGCTGACATGACCAAGCAAGCCCAAGCCCCGCCGCTCCCGTAAGCGCACCCAAAACCTACCGCGTCCCCTCCTACCCAAGCCACCGGAGCCCCTGGAATGGCAACGACCTTGCACACCCTCTCGCTGGCCGCTCGTGTCCTGACGGGCACCGCCTTTCTCTACCTCGCCTGCTTCCTCGTCACCCTCTCGTAAGGAGACACTCACATGCCCGCTCTCAACCTCTTCAAGCGCAACAGCGACAAGCCCCGCCTGTCTATCCGCGAACGCTTCCACAATGTGGCTGCACGGATGATGCCACGCTCGCGTGGTTCTCGTGCGGGGGGCGGAATTGATACCTCCCGCCGCGCCATGGTGGCAGGTTCGCTTGCTTCTGTGGCGGTCGCTCCAATCGGAGCCATGGCCGCACCTGAAGCCGATACTGAGTTGTTGCGCCTCGCTCGGGAGCACGATGTTGCCTATGGGCTCGCGGTAAGTGGCAATTTGGAAGGCGAGGCCTTTGACGAGTGCATGGACCTCTACACAGACCTGGAGTTCGCCATTCAGGACATTCCGGCGCAGACCTGGGCCGGGCTCGTGGAGAAGGCCCGCGTTGCCTCGGAATATGCCTACGATCAAGCTGATGTGCGGGTACTGGACAACATTATCCCGTCTCTGATCGATGACATTTTGCGGCTTGCTGGAGCCTCCAGCAAGCGCCCAATCCCTCCCTCTCAGCATTAAGGGGGAGGCCATGACCCGCGCTCAATACCAGAAATGGCGGTTCTATGCCGAAAGCCTGATCCAGCAGGCCATAGACATCCTCGACGCTCTCGACGGGGATGCGGACCTAGAGGACGGCGGCGAGTTCGAGCCGGATGGACATGAAGAACCTTCAATCAACCCCGTGGAGCCGTGGTTTCGCCCTGCTCCCGCAGCCTCCAGGGCCGCAGCATGACACGCAACCTGATACGCACCCGCGAAGCCTGGATAACCGCTCTTGCCCTGTTTCTGGCGATCCGCGCCCTTGAGGCACAGGAGAACCCGCCCATGAGCGAGTTAGAGGACATGCGGACATTGCTGCGGGAAAGTTACCCGACCTATGCCGCGCAACTGGAGGAGCCCTAGAATGAGGACAATGCCCCGTCGCGCTGCTTTCCTCCTCCTGTCGTCCTTATGCCTCGCCCTGCTCCCCATGGCAGGCACACATGCCGAAACCATCGACGGCCGCCGCGTCGTCATCATAGACGGAGACACGATAGCCCTGGGCCGGGAGCGGCTCCTGAACGTGGACACGCCTGAAACCTTCCGCCCTCGATGCGATGCCGACCTAGTGGCAGGCCTGCGGGCCAAGGAGCGGCTTGCCGAGCTGCTGCGGGCTGGACCTGTCGGGATCGATCGACACGGGGAGGACCGCTATAGACGCACCCTCGCCCGGCTGTCGGCTGGTGGTCGTGACGTTGGCGAGATCCTGATAGCTGAAGGCCTCGCCCTGCCCTGGCGTGATGGCCGGGCGGCATGGGAAGAGCGGCGCCGGCATTGGTGCGGGCAACGATAGTTAGGCTGCGGCTTCAGACGAGGGTACACCGATCCGGTGGCGAGTCCTCTCGACCAATGCCTCTGCCCTAGGCTCGAACCAGCTTGCCAATTCATCGGCGACAGGCTTGTCGATATGGCCTGAGACCTTGAGATGGATGCTCCTACTCTGATTGCTTTCAGTGTCACGACGCAGGACGCGTTCAATGTCTGCGGAGACCATCAGGTAGATCCACCATTGGGCTCCGGAGAAATCCTCAAGGTCGACTGAGCGGCCTCGGTTTTCGCCGTCGGCGATGTGGGCGTGGTATGTCACGCCTGTCTCGCTCTCCTCGATGGTGCGCTCCAGGATGATGCCGAACCGAGGCACAGGGACAGAATGCCAAATCCTATCTGAGTCTGGCCGCGTATACTCCGCAATCACGAGGCCTACACGGGCTCTCGGATCACATCCAGCAAGCGAGAGGCGCTTGGTAACGACGTTTGCCTTCACTTTGTTTGGAAGGCCGGCCCCAACATCGACCGATATTCCGTTGATGGCGCCTTGAGCTATGCGATACCAAGCGTCCTCACGAGGCCAAATCTCAACGTCTTGCAGCGTCCGCCAATGAAAGCTCCTGGGGTCTATCAGGTTCGCGGCTAGTGGGCGCAAAGGTTGCCGGCCCTCAAGCGGATCCGGCATGGAGCGAGGATCTCCGATTTTGTCGGATCGTCCCTGAGAGTCCGGGTGCTTCGGGAGAACCGGATCATCGACAGCCCCTCCGCGGCTCGCATCGAAGATGAGTTGGCAGGGACAGGCCATATCACGCAGCTCATGCATTTCATTCAGGGACAGGAGGGGGTGCTTCCTACCACCGTGCAGAAGCTGGTTGATGACGTACTGCGTGCCACGGAACATGCGAAACATGCCGCCGCCGTTGAGGATTTCAGGGCCGGCCATTTGTACCGCGATTTCGTCCATCCGTTGTGCGGCCGTATGCCCGTCGAAGCCCTCCTTCCAGCCCGTCGTCAACACTAGGTCGATATCGCCAACGTCCGCTTTGGCAGGATTAATCATGCTGCCAAAGAGCCAGATCTGCTGAACGTTGAACGGGAGGTCCTCTCGGCTATTTACCGCACTGCTGGCAGTCAGCAGACTTTGAAGGACGGTCCTCGCCCGATCCTTAGGAGTACGTTTCTTCCCTCCTGCCCCGGCAAGGGCGAGTCCCTTGCCGGTGAGGCCATCGCGGGGCTCTCCGTATTCCTGTTCCTCGGGCCCGATGAATCCTCGATCCCGCAGTTCTTCGATCAGGACCATCACGGTTCGCGGATCCAGGGATACATCCTTCCGTATCCCGATTTCGTGGGCATCTTCGCTTGAGCCGTAGCGCCAGGCTCGGAGCACGTTCCTGACCTTCAATAGGGGAACGCCGAGAAACGTTTGCCCTCTGGAAATTATAACGCCCATGTCAGTCTCACGTGTTCGCCCCGAAGAACGGCAAGCTATGGACAAGAGTTACGGGGTCAATCAGACAAAAGGTAGGGACTTGTGCCCTCTAATGGGGTGGACATCGGACCTTCTGAGCCCGTAAGCACCCTCCATTCAAGAACGCTGGTTTCGAGGGACTGGGACTGTGGCTGAACTGAGAATGATCCATGATAAGGCTATCGATCGAGCCTCAGAGGATGACCGTGTTTGGTTCGACGCGAACCCTGATCGGCATTTCAGGATCCGGGATCTGATCCCGTATGAATTCAATGAGCGCATGCCTGATCCTCAACCTGGCTTCACATTGAGAACCTTCGTTGCGCAGATGTCGCCGGGTGTCCGTCTCCGGCTCCCCTGTGAAATCCTCGACTACCTTACGAATGAAACAGCCACCGATGCTGCCTTGAAGACCCTCTTCCGACAAATCGCGCCAGTCCAGTTCAAGCAGTACCTTCAGATGAAGAAGGGGGTTCGGGCTGCCAAGAAGGCGCGTAAGGATGAAGGCGGCGCTTCGGGTGAGGTGTGAAACTCTATTGGATGAAAACCTCAGAGGCCTGGCCCGACGATAGCTGGCTGGAGACGCAATTCACTTGCTTTGACGAGGAAAAGCCGGATCGAGAGAGCGACAGCCGATGGCACACCTACATCGGCAACGTCCATCAGGTCCCGCATGGTCCCGAGGGTGGTCTTTGGGCATGGAGCGTGACGGCCACCTTCGCTGGGCCCATGAACCCCTTCCCTCATTCGGGGAAAGAGCCAACACGGAAAGAGGCCGGCCGTCGGGTTGTGGAGACTTATGAGCGGATGCTGCGGTTCTATGGCAGACGTTATGTTCCCTAAGGTTCGCTCTGCGAACTAGGGGCGCTGTTTGAGCCAGTTTCGGATCGCCGCAACTCCGCCAAACACGATTGCGCCTGCCACCATGAAAGCGAGCATTCGCGGCAAGAAATGCTTCCAGAGCGCCTCGTCCGGGGTCAGATCCGAATGGTCGTGGAGAAGGTGGACAAGCGGCGCGACGAGAACGGCCACGATGGCGCCTGTCAGTGCTGAGAGCAGTACGTTCCAGCGTTTCTCTGATCTTGGTCTCTTTGTCATATTTCGCTGGCTTGCCGATCACGTCCCGCTTGGCCATGGGTCTACGCTTTGGACCCAACCGGGGATTCTGCGAAACTCTGGGGCTGTGGGGATGACGCTTAGGACCAATCTCTGAACCGACTGGCCTTGCGGGCCTGGACCTTCACATCCGCGATGAACCTGTTCAGGTCCAGGGCGTGCACATCGCTATAAAGTTCCCAGATTTCCTCGCCTCGCAGGCCGATGCTCTCGATGTCTAAGAGGATCATGCCCCCAGTGAACGGATCGTCCACCATCCGTCCCAGAACACAGGCAGCGCCCACATTACCGGCAGCGAGCTTTCCGACCGCTCTGGCCAGAGTGTCTGAAGCTTCGAGCATCTCGGGCTCGTTGTCCTTAGTGGGGGCAGGAGCGAACATAATTAGACAACTGCTAAAGTGCAGGGATAAGGCGTCCATAGTCGGTTTCGCCTCTGTCCGCGAGGCGACAGAGCGCCCCGCCTTCCACATCGGGTGTTCCCCGAAACTCGTTGGAGTGCTGAGGACAAGATGTTTGGAATGGGCTTGGACGTGGGCGTCCTATGCTCTGACACGCCATCAGGATCTTCAGGAGCACCTTCATCAAGTCCTCACGGGTTGTAGGCTTTTCAAGACATGGTGCCCTGTGCACCTGTAGGGCAGCCCACCGATAAGGCATCATAACGGATAAGCTTGGCCGTTTATTCCCGATACAGGCCTCAGGAAATAGGAGGATTGGCTAAATCCAGTCTCAAGGCCTATGTGCCCAGATAGGACCATCATCGGGTGAAATATGACTCATGTCTTTAATGAGCCTGCGGCTTGGGTCGAAAACTCAGGAACGCTCATGCGCTGCTACTTTCACCTGGTGAACAGCCACGAAGAGATCCTGGATGACCAAGGGATCGAGGTTTCGGATCTGGAGGATGCCAAGGCTCAGGCTTTGGTCGCCATCGAGGACCTCCGGGAGGAGGCCATCGAGGTGGGCGCCTCTTGGCACGGCTGGCGGCTCGATATCGTGGGCCCTTCCGGCCGCGTTCTTTTGTCGATCCCTCTGGATCCGACCGTCCACTAGGTACGAGCAGAGGGGTCAGGCGCTCTTGACAGATTGTTGTTCCACCACCTGAGGCGTGGCCAGTTGCTGGATCACATTGATGATGGTGTCCGGCAAATAGGGCTTGGCGATGTAAGCCACCTTGTCCGACAGATCATCCGACCGGGGAAGCGCCCGTCCCGAGGAGATCACGACGCCAACCCCAGGCCAGCGTTCCCGCACCACACGGGTCAGTTCCAGGCCGTTCATAGAACCCGTGGGCATCTCGATGTCAGTGACCACGACCTGAATATCCGGACGAGCCTTAAGGACAGTCAAAGCCTCATCGGCATTGACGGCCTGAAAGACCTTGAACCCGGCTTCATCCAGGAAGTCGGCCATGAACATGCGTACCAGGGTTTCGTCCTCGACCACGAGGACCACCATTCGCGGCTCTGCAATAGACATCGGAAAGGAACCGAAAAACATCCCAAGAGGAAGCTCAACGGTGAAGGACGGCCCCGGTTCCCATTGCCGACAGGCGTTCTAAAGAAAGGGTTAATGGAAACTCTCGGCCACTTTCGCGTACATGAGACTGGGGTGATATGGCAGCAATCCTCGCCTGCCGTGGACTCAGCAAACTCCGCAGTCACCTCAAGAACGTGTATTTGGCAGTCGAGCCGTGTGCTGGGAACCTGTACTCGAACCCATAATTTATAGCCGAATAGGTTTGAGTTGCATCCAAAGGCCATGTTTGAGCTGCACCCAGAACTCGCTCAAATAGAGAAGAATATCGCCGACACCCAGCGGCTCGTCTCCAGGCAGATTGCCCGGATCGAGCGGATGACCAAGCAGGGAGCCGATACCAAAACAGCCAAGGCCGTGCTTAAGGGGCTGGAGGAGGTCCTCGACTACTTTTACGCCCAGCGAGAGCGCATCCTCGACATACTCACCCGACAATAAGGACTCTCAAACTGCGCGTTATGCGAAATTCACGCGCGGACATTGCGCTACTTATCGAACAGCACAAGAACTCCGACCACCAGCCCGAAGATGGCGACGGGGATCAGAAGCGACACGAGGTCCTCAAGATCCATGGCAAGCTCACCTATGCAGGCGGTTCGAGATTTCGCGGGCTCAGTGCAGCGAAAAGATCCGTTGCTCCTGATTGGAATCGGAGAGGGAGATGCGCAGGATCGTTCGGCCAGTCCCATCCATGACCTCAAGGCGCCAGCCTTGCCACTCGTGCAACAGGAGGCACTCTTTGATGAGTCCATTCGCCGCCCTGATAATGGCGAATAGGGCGCCTTCCCCACTCCACAGGTCAATCTCCTCCTCGTCGGGGATCACCTCATGATCCGAGACAAGATGAAAGAAATATCTGGCTGATGCGGGCATGGCCAATCACACTGCAAGTCCTCCAAGACAGGATCACAGTCATCGATGAGGTCAGCAATGTGGCGAGAGAAGAGCAGAATACCTTTTAGGTATCAGCTAGGTATCAGCGCCAAGACGGTGGTATGACCTAAGGACTAATACGGCCTCGCTGCCTCTCTCCATTCCATACTGGAGCTTATCGGGAATTCGCTGGCTCAGGTTTCACGAAGGCCAAGCCTCACACACGGCCCTATGCGGCATTCCGCAGTCGCAGTTGAGAACGCTTGTTCACCTGGAGCAGCATTGAGCGGACATGCGCCTTTACGCGGGCAGCCTGGGCCTCCTTTATCAGGGCAAGGGCGGTGCGGAGGGTTGCAGCGGCGTCTGACATCGTCTCTTGAACACAATGGCCACGCTTCGGTTCCCGCTCAATTCGGCAATATTCAGCAGAGGTCCGACGGAGGGGGAATTCCGTCGGACCTCACCATGGAATGCTCCTGGGGAGTGATCAGGATCTCCATGGGCTAGGGTGAGCGTACCCCCCACAATAGGGCCAATCTGTGTCCCTGCCCGTGCTCATCCCCACCTAAGAAATTCCTGGGCTTGCTAGTTGCATTCGACCATAAGGCAGGCCGGAAAATTGATGATGCGGCTCACTCCAAATGATTGAAAGCATGTCAGTTGCTCCTGATAAACGTAGAGAGCCAGCTATTCCCTACAGTCAAGCTAGAGGCTGATATCCCTTCTTCGCCTTGGCCACATTGAGAGCTTGGAGCGCGGCTAGAGCCTCTCCCTCCCCTGCGTGGGCGTCCAACCGAACCTTCCCGGCACTGCCGATCCGTCCCCAACGCCGGACCAGAACGACATTTCCGAGCAGATCCCGCTCCACCTCGAGGGAGTAGAAGCGGTTCATGTTCCTCGCTGGATCGATCCTTCGTAGAATAACGGACTGTGATTTCAGCTCGTTGGGCACCGATCCCGATTTGGATACATCTCTGGCGATGTGTCCAACGGCCTGGAGGAAACCAAAAGAAAGCTGGCGCATGGTCGGCCTCGATATGTCGAGCGTCTGTGTAACCAACGCCTGAATGGCTCAATAGATTCCTCGTTCTACGAGATTTCGCCGCGGTTCAGCGCTTGAAAAGCTTCCCGGCATACTTCTTCCCATGAATCGTGACTTGATAACCTTGGCCACTGATAACAAAAATCTCGACTTTTGGTCTGTATGCGTACTGATAGTGATAAGTACTGCATTGAAATATTAATCCGTTGTCGAAGCTAATGTATTTATCGTGCTCGCACCCATTAAATTCGGCGGATACGTTAGTCCTATACACATTCCCCGCGACGGTGGCGGCGCGATACTCTTTCTTGTCGATCAATACCGTCGCTTCGTCTAGGACAATTACCTCAGGACTATACGCATACTGGTATTGATACTCTCCACAGACAAGGATCCGACCGTCCGTGAGTGCATACATCTGG